>SKUV01000027.1 GCA_007129775.1 Paracoccaceae bacterium
ATCACAGATATCGCACCGCCGCAAAGCACCCGATCAGGAGCACCATGAACAGCGTGAACATAAGACCGAGCCGGCGCTCGATGAAATCACGGATCGGTGCGCCGTATTTCCACAGAAGCGTTGCGACGATGAAGAACCGCAAACCCCGCGCGATGATGCTGGCGACGATGAAGACCGGCAGCGACAGCCCGGTCGCACCCGACATGATCGTGATCACCTTGTAGGGAAAGGGGGTAACCCCGGCGAACAGCACCA
Organism: Paracoccaceae bacterium; assembly: GCA_007129775.1. GTDB lineage: Bacteria > Pseudomonadota > Alphaproteobacteria > Rhodobacterales > Rhodobacteraceae > Rhodobaculum. The sequence continues at coordinate 256 of SKUV01000027.1, forward strand.
CCCATGCGCCCCAGTCGTTGTAGCGTTGGGCGAATTCGGCGAAATAGGCATCCTTGCCGTAGAACTCCAGAACCGGGCGGCCGACGGTTTCGAAAAGGCCATAGCCGATGACATAGCCGCCCGCACCGCCCAGCACGGATGCGACGGTCGCCACCCCCGCAATCAGGAAGGCCCGCGAGGGTTGGGCGATGATCATCGGGATCATCAGCACATCGGGCGGGATCGGAAAGACCGAGCTTTCGACAAAGGCCACCACCGCCAGCGCCCAGAGCGCGTAAGGCGTGCGCGCAAGCGCGATCGTCCAGTCATAAAGGCGGCGCAGCATGGGTGTTCCTGCATGGATGTCGGGCGCGGGTCCGGGCCCATGCAGCACGCCCTGCCGGCAAGGTCAACGCCCCGCGAGGCGTTGACGCGGCAAGGTGCCGGATGTAGTCAGATTGCCGTGCCCGAGTGGCGGAACGGTAGACGCAGGGGATTCAAAATCCTCCGCCCTAGCGGGTGTGTGAGTTCGAATCTCACCTCGGGCACCAGTGCGACGTTACTTGCGCAGCCCGCAGGTGTTGATTCCCAGCAGCGAATAGAGCCCGCAAGTGCCGAAGATGCCCGTAGCAAGTGGCACGATCCCGATCAGATAGAGCCAGCGCAACGCGCCCTCGGGGTTCAGGAAGAAGCCGAGGATCAGGGCAAGGCCCACTATGATCCGCAGCGCGCGGTCGATGGTGCCGACATTCTTGGCAAGCATTGGGCGGTCCTTTCGGGACAGATTAATGATATATTCATATATTTAGTTTGCCTGTCCCGCACTGTCCATGCGACATGCACGCACTTCGCCCGGGCATCGGCCTGGCCGGCGGGCGACCTCTACGCCGCCCCTCGTGCTGCCCAACTATTCCTTGCCGAAGCCACCGGCGCTGGGGGTAATCACCGTGACCGTCTCGCCCGCCTCCAGCAGGGTCTGGTCGCAGGCGGCCAGTTCGTCGATACTGCCGTTCAGTCGTTCGACGAGTGTGCGGCCGGTCTCGCCCGGCCCGCCGCCCTCCAGCCCCTCGGGCGGTCGGGCGCGGTGCGAGGACAGGATGGCGCAATCCATCCGCTCCAGAAACCGCAGACGGCGCAGGGTGCCGTCGCCGCCGCGAAAGGCCCCGGCCCCGCCCGATCCAGGGCGCAACGCGAATTCCTCCAGCAGCACCGGAAAGCGCAGTTCCAGAACCTCCGGATCGGTCAGGCGCGAATTGGTCATGTGGGTATGCACCCCTCCCGTGCCGGCAAAGCCGCGCCCGTCGTTCATGCGCCCGGCGGGCGAGCCCGCGCAGATGGTCTCGTAATACTGGTGGCGCGCATTGCCGAAGGTCAGGTTGTTCATGGTCCCTTGCGCATTCGCCATCGCCCCCAGCGCGCCGAAAAGCGCGTTGGTGACATGCTGCGAGGTTTCCACATTGCCGGCCACCACCGCGCGCGGATAGGCGGGTTTGAGCATGCAGCCATCGGGGATAACGATGTCGATGGGCGCGAGGCAGCCCGCATTCATCGGGATCGGCGCCTCCACCATCACCCGGAAGGCATAGAGCACCGCCGCCCGCGTCACCGGCTCTGGCGCGTTGAAATTGTTCTCGCGCGCCTCCGACGTTCCGGTGAAATCAACCGTCGCGCGGCGCGCCTCGTGGTCCACGCGGATAGCCACGCGGATCACCTGCCCAGTGTCGGTAGGGTAGTCGCAAGCGCAATCCGAAAGACGCCCGATCAGGCGGCGCACCTCTTCGGCGGCATTGTCCTGCACGTGGCCCATATAGGCCTGCACCACATCGAGCCCGAACTCCGCCACCATCCGGCGCAATTCGGCGATGCCGCGGGCATTGGCGGCGATCTGCGCCTTCAGATCGGCGATGTTCTGGGCCGGGTTGCGGCAGGGATAGGGATGTTCGCTCAGAAGCCGCAGAAGCGGCTCTTCCTGAAACTCCCCGCCCGCGACCAGACGGAAATTGTCGATCAGCACGCCTTCCTCGTCCACCGTGGTGGCCAGCGGTGTCATCGAGCCCGGCGCAGTGCCGCCCACATCGGCGTGATGCCCGCGCGAGGCCACCCAGAACAGGATCTCCCTGCCCGCATCATCGAAGACCGGCGTGACCACGGTGATGTCGGGCAGATGCGTCCCGCCATTATAGGGCGCGTTGAGCGCAAACACATCCCCCGGCCCGGCATCGGGGTTGAGCCGGATCACCGTTTCGACGCTGCGATCCATGGAGCCCAGATGCACCGGCATATGCGGCGCATTGGCCACCAGCGCGCCGGTCGCATCGAAAACCGCACAGGAAAAATCGAGCCGCTCCTTGATGTTGACCGATTGCGCGGTGTTCTGGAGCGCCACGCCCATCTGTTCGGCGATGTTCATGAACAGGTTGTTGAACACCTCCAGCAGCACCGGATCGGCGGTTTCCGTGCCGATCGCCTGATCGCGGCGCAGCGCCTCGTGCCGGGTCATCAGAACATGATCGCGGGCGGTCACCTGCGCCTGCCAGCCGGGCTCCACGACGATGGTCTGATTGTCTTCGATGATCAGCGCGGGCCCGGTGATCATGTTGCCGGGCACAAGGCCCGCGCGGGGGAAGACCCCGGCCTCGTGCCATGCGCCCCCGGAATAGAAGGGCATGCGCCGGTCGGTGGCGGCCTCGCCCCCTGTCTCGGGCGCCGGGGCCTCTGTGTCGGGCGCGGCCTCGCGCTCGAAGCCGGCCAGTTCCACCGCCTCGATCATCAGCGCCTTTTCCCGCGCGGCAAAGCCGAATTGCGCGCGGTGCAGCGCCTCGAAAGCCTCGCGCAGGGCGGCCCTGTCGGTGCCATCATGGGGCACGGGCAGTGCGGTGTCGGTGCCGGCATAGCGCAGATGCAGCGTCGCACGGGTCTGCGTCGCCCCGGGCGCGAGGCCCTGTGCGGCCAGTTCCTCGGCCACCTCGGCGCGCAGCGCTTCCAGCGCCTCCGCGACAGCCCCAGTGCCGTCTTCGAGCCCCACTTCCAGCGCCCGCTGGCGCGAGGTGAAGACACCCGAAAGCCCGATCCCGTAGGCCGACAGAAGCCCTGACAGCGGATGGATCAGCACCCGGGTCATCCCCAGCGCATCGGCCACGAGGCAGGCATGCTGCCCGCCCGCGCCCCCGAAGGAATTGAGCAGATAGCGTGTCACGTCATAGCCGCGCTGCACGCTGATCTTCTTGACCGCATTGGCCATGTTCTCGACCGCGATCTGCAGGAAACCCTCGGCGATGTCCTCGGCACTGCGGTCCTCGCGCGCGGCGATCTCGGCAAAGCGCGCGGCCACTGTCTCGCGGTCCAGTGGCTGGTCCTGTTCCGGGCCGAAGATGGCGGGAAAGAGATCGGGCTGCAGCTTGCCCAGCATCACATTGGCATCCGTCACCGTCAGCGGCCCGCCGCGCCGGTAGCAGGCCGGCCCGGGATCGGCGCCGGCGCTGTCGGGGCCCACGCGGAACCGCCCCGGATCGGCATGCAGGATCGAGCCGCCGCCGGCCGCCACCGTATGCACCCGCATCATCGGTGCGCGCATCCGCACGCCCGCCACCTCGGTATCGAAAGCGCGTTCGTAATCGCCCGCGAAATGGGCCACATCGGTGCTGGTGCCGCCCATGTCAAAGCCGATCACCCGGTCGAATCCGGCGATTTCGGCGGTGCGCGCCATGCCCACCACGCCGCCCGCCGGCCCCGACAGGATCGCGTCCTTGCCCTGAAACCGCTCCGCCGCCGTCAGCCCGCCCGAGGACATCATGAATTGCAGGGTCGGGCCCGGCTCGCCCGGCGGCGTCGCGCCCAGGGCCTCGGCCACGCGCGCCACATAGCGCCGCAGGATCGGCGAGAGATAGGCATCCACCACCGTGGTATCGCCCCGCCCCACCAGCTTGATCAGAGGCGAGGCCTCGTGGCTGACCGACACCTGCCCGAAGCCCATGGCGCGCACATGTTGGGCCAGCAGCGCCTCGTGGTCGGGATTGCGCCAGGCGTGCATCAGCACGATGGCCACCGTGTCGATTCCCTCCTGCCGCAACTCTGCAAGCGGTTTGGCCAGCGGTGCCATGTCCAGCGGCAGCTCGATACTGCCATCGGCGCGCAGTCGCTCCTCCACCTCGATCACCCGGGAATAGAGTTGTTCGGGCAGGATGATTTCCTTGGCGAAGATGTCGGGCCGGGCCTGATAGCCCAGGCGTAGTGCATCGCGAAAGCCGCGCGTGATCAGCAGGGCGGTGCGGTCGCCCTTGCGTTCCAGAAGCGCGTTGGTGGCCACTGTCGTGCCCATGCGCACGGTGCCGATGCTGTCCGCCGGGATGGCTGCGCCGGCCGGCAGGCCCAGCACCTGCCGTATCCCCTCGATCGCGGCATCTTCATAAACGCCGGGGTTTTCGGACAGCAGCTTGAGAGGGTGCAGCCCGCTATCCGGCGCCCGGCCGATGATATCGGTGAAGGTGCCGCCCCGGTCGATCCAGAAATCCCACTGCTTCGCCGCGCTGCCCATGGCCGTGCCCTCCCGATTCAATGACAAATCGTTGACATTTTGTCAGCGTTCCTGTCAACTCGAAAACGACCGGCAGGACAGACGGCGAGGGGCGGCGATGACGGACAGACGGCAGGCAGGCATCGGCCCTGTGGTTTCGGCCCGGCACCTTGCGCAGGGCGAACTGCCCGAATTGTCCGAGGTGGAGTTTGCCCTCAGCATGACCGGTCATGCCTTTCACCGATGGATCGTGCGCTGCATGGCCGCTGCCGGCGGGCCCGCGATGCAGCCGCTGGAGGTGCTGGTGCTGCATCTGGTGCACCATCGCGCACGGCCCAAGACGCTCGCCGATATCTGCCTCGTTCTGAATATCGAGGATACCCATCTGGCCAATTACGCGATCCGCAAGCTGGTGGGGCACGGGCTGGTGACGCAGGGGCGCAAGGGCAAGGAAAAGACGGTGACCATAACGCCCGAAGGCGCGGCGCTGTGCGAACGTTATGGCGAGGTGCGCGCGGGCCTTTTGCTGGACGCCGCAAGGCAAGCGGGGGTCGCGCCGGCCGAGATGTCCCGGATCGCGGCGCTCTTGCGGCACCTGTCAGGGGCCTATGATCAGGCCGCGCGCGGGGCTGCGGCGCTGTGAGCCTGCAACCGCTGTTCTGGCTCGCGGCGCGCGGTCGCTTCGTGCTGCTGACGGGGCTGGCGGCGGGCATTGGGATTCCGCCGCTGGCACGGGCGATGGAGCCCGCGATCGTGCCCCTGATTGCGACGCTGCTGTTTCTGGCCGCGATCCGGATCGGCCCCAAGGCGGCGCGGCCACGCCCGGCCGAAGTGCCGCGCTATCTGCTGCTGGCGTTGGCCTTTCAGACGGCGATGCCGCTGGCGGCGCTGGCGGTGCTGGCAGCGGTGGGCTGGGACGGTACGACCATCGGCATTGGCGTGGTGCTGATGCTGGCGGCGGGGCCTGTGATGGGCGGGCCCGGGCTGGCGATCCTTGCCGGGGCCGACCCGGTGCCGGTGTTGCGCCATCTCGTGATCGGCACGGCGCTCTTGCCAGTCACGGCGCTGCCGGTCTTCTGGTTCCTGCCAGTGTTCGAGGACAATGCGGCGACCATTGTTGCCGGAGCGAAACTGCTCGCGATCATAGTGCTGGCCGGCGGCGCGGGGTTCGCGCTGCGCGCCGCCCTGCCACGTCTGGCGAGCCCCGATGCGATCCGCGCCAATGACGGGCTGTCGGCGCTGGCGATGGGGCTAGTCGTCATTGGCCTGACCTCGGCTGTGGGGCCTGCGGCGCTGTCCGGCGAGGCCATGTTCTGGCTCGTCCTCGTGGCAACCTTCGTGCTGAATTTCGGCACCCAGCTTCTGGTATTCGCGGGTTTCCGGGCTGCGGGCGCGGGCGATGCCGCCGCCGGTATGGGGCTGAGCGCGGGCAACCGGAACATGGCGCTTTTTCTGGGCGCGCTGCCGCCCGAGACAGCCTCGGATCTGCTTTTGTTCATAGGCCTTTATCAGGTGCCGATGTTCCTCACGCCACTTGTGATGATTCGCCTTTACCGCATGCGCGCAGCCCCGCCATGACCCGCCAAAGGGCGCCCAGTTGGGCTGCTGATTGTCGCGCAAGCATGGACAGTCAGCCAAGCACCTCGCTATTGGGGGCGAAAGATGTTCAAACCACGGGAAAATCGCCGATTTTGTCGAAAAAAGTTGGCTTTCCGCAACTCCTGCGGCAGACTGACTGAAAGGTGGCCTGAATGGCCTTGGTCCGACCGGGGGTAAGACTATGACACTTGCAAGAACGACCAGCTTCGCGATCGGTGCCGCCGTATTGGCGCTCGGGCTGACGGCCGACCGGGCGAATGCAACGCCTGTCACGCCCTCGGACATCGGTGCCCTGTTCTTTGTCGATTACAACCTCGCCGACACGCTTACGGCGCGGTTCACCTGGACGCTCGATGCCGTTGTCGATGATGTCTGGAGCTTCACTGTCGATATCAACAACACCTCGTCCAATTCGCCTGATGCCAACCGCATTACCTCTTTCGCCTTCGGGACAGCGCCGGCCGCCTCCGGCATCACACTGACGGATGACGATAACGGGCTCTGGAACGACGCTTTCGCAAGCTCGGTCGGCGGTGCCGAATACCAGTTCTTCGACCTGAACGCCTGCGTTCACGCGGGGCCGAACTGCACCGGCGGCGGTGGCGGCGGTGTGGCTGGCCAAGGCACCTCGACGCTCAGCTTCGATCTGACCGCCGATACCGATACTCTGATCTTCGGCGATTTCGCCACGCGCTGGCAGTCGATCAACATCAACGGCATGGACAGCACTGTTCTGGGTGGCACTGTCGCGCCGATCCCGCTGCCGGCCGCGGGCTGGATGATGCTCGCAGGGCTCATCGGGCTCGGTGTGGTGGCACGTCGCCGCAGCAAGGCCGAAACCGCCTGATCTACCGGTTCTTCAGAGTTTCGCGGCCCGTGCCCCCGGCGCGGGTCGCTTTCGTTTGCTGTGCCTGCCCGCATCGGACATGATTGCACGATGCGCCTGATCCTGCCAATGATCGCCTTTCTTGCCGCGCCGGTGGCCGCCCTTGCCGCGGATCCGGTGCCGGTGATCGACGGGCGCGCGCTGGTCACGCCCGAGGCGATGGCCTTTGACGCGCGCGCCCAGCGCGACCGCGTCCGTATTGCTGCCGACCCCGGGGCGGCTGCCCGACCGGTGCTGCCTGACGACACGACGACCCCGGCGGCCCGGTTCCTGCGCGCTTGGCTGGCCGCGGGGCAAGCCGCGGGGCTCGCCGGTGTCCTTTACGACAACCGCGACCGGGGGCATTCCGCGCTCGATCCAGATGCCTTTCCGCAATTGGTGCATATCGACTATGGCGAGGCATTGCGGGCGGACGGTCTGGATCTGGGCCTTGCAGGCCCGTTTCTGTTCGATGCGCCGGTGTTGGGCAATTCCTCCACCGCGCTCACCTCGGGGGCCGGGGCGCGCGGGTTGCCGCGGCTGGCGATGACGGCCGGCGATGGCCCGGGCCGCGCGGCCCAGACGGCGCTGGCCGATCACCTCTATGTCTACCCGGTCTGGCGCGACCACGAGGCGCTCGACCTGCTGCCGGCGAACTGGGGCTACATGGTCGCGGCCGAGGGCGCCTCGCGCTCGGACCGGCCGTTTCTGGAGGCTTTCGCGCTGACGCTCGCCAGCTTCACCCCCGAGACCCGCGCCGCGATGGCCGAGGCACGGCTGATGGTGCCCACGTTGCAGATGATCCTGCGCCGCAGCATGGCCGGCATTACCTCGGATACGGCCTATCTGTCCGGCCGCGCCCATCCCGCGGTTTTCGATGGCAGCCGCGTGCGGCCGGAGGCGATGATGGTGCTGGCCAACCGCCTGACGCCCGATACCCTGCCCCCCCGCGCCCTGATCGCGGTGGAGGAAGAGGATTTCACCGATACCGCCGGCCTCGCCGGGTTGAGCGAACGGTTGTTCGACACGCCCGAGGCCGTTGCGCGGATCTGGCGCGGCTGGGAGGGGCGGCGCAGCCTGCGGCTGGCCGCCGGGGCCCAGCCCGCGGGACGGGCCGAGGGCTTTGTCTGGGTCCTGCTGCAGGGCGATTCCGAACGCGTGCGGATCGTGCCGCTGGACGCCGGTGGCCGGCGCGTCGAGGTTACGCTGGACTGGCACGACCGCCGGCCCGCCGCCCCGCGCAGCCCGCGCCTGACCGACCGGGTGGATATCGCCGTCTTCGCCCGCCGCGGCGATCTGTGGAGCGCGCCGGCCTTTCTGAGCATCGCTTTTCCCGGCCATGAGGCCCGCAGCTATGCCCCGGGCCCGGACGGCGCGCCGCGCCTGATTTCGGTGGATTACGATGCGCTGGGCCGGGGCGCCGAATTCGACCCGTGGCTGCATTTCTCCGCCCCATGGGCCGACGAGGCGGTCTATGGCCCCGATGGCCGCCTGGCCGGCTGGCGCCGCAGCGGTCCGGGCGGCGCCTTCGACTTCGACAGTGAGGGGCGACTAGGTGACGGCCGCATCCTGCGCCACCGGCTGGACGAGGATGGCCCCGGGGGCGCGCGCCTGCTGCGAATGGAGCAGGTCGCGCCCTGAGCGGCGGCACGAGTTGCGGCGGGCCCGGCCCGCCGGCCTATTCGGCGATGGCGAAGACGATCTGCACCTGCGCCGTCATCTCGACCTCACCCTCGGCGATGGGCACCGCGGCCTCGGCCATCATCGGCTGGTCGGCACGCATCATGGGCATGATCGGCCCGCTGCTGCGCCCGTCAGAGATGCTCAACACCGGGCCGAGGGTAACGCCTGCGGCCTCGGCATAAAGCTCGGCGCGGCTACGGGCATCGGCCACGGCGCGGCGGCGGGCGCTGTCCAGCACCGGGCCCGGATCGGCGAGGCCGAAGCTCAGCCCATCCAGCCGGTTCGCCCCGTCCGCGACGACCGCATCCAGCAATTCGCCAAGAACCGACAGATCGCGCACGCGGATGGAGACCCCGTTCTGCGCGGTATAGCCGACGATTCGCGGCTCGCGCGTGCTGTTGCGGCCGTAATCGTGGTCGGGTTGCAGCGACAGGCCAGTGGTCTGGCGATCGCGCGGGGCGATTCCGGCGGCGTCGAGGCGGTCGAGCGTGGCGCGCACCGCCTCGGAGGTCTCGGCAAGCGCCTCGGCGGCGGTAGGGGCGCGGGCGGTGATGCCGATACGGATGCTGGCCATGTCCGGCGCGGCTTCGGCCCGGCCTTCGCCGGTGACGCTGATCTTGGGCATCGGCGCGGCGGCCATGGGCCGGCCTTCTGCCGCGGCGGGCAACGGCTGGGCAAGTATCGCGGCGCCGGCCAGCGCAATGGCAAGGCCGAGGGCTGACAGGCCGCGACTGCCGGCCTTGGGGCGGGGGCAAAAATTGCTCGGGGGCATCGCGTATCCTTCCTTGATGTCGCATGCGTCGATCTGCAGGGGTCTTGGGGTGGCGAAACCGGTGTCCGGCTGCCCGGTGCATCCGTCCGTTTCGGTACCCTGCCGCGGCGGCGTGTTATCGCTGCCGTCGCCCTGACCGCCCGGCTGGGCGGAGCCTTGCCGATCACGCAGACGGCACAAGCGTTCAGACGGGCGAGGCTTTCACTTGGTGCAATCCTGCTGTAGGTTCCGCAAAAGCGCAAGATCGGGCATGGCCGCCAAGGGCGCCCCCCAAGCCAATGTGAACAGAGCATCCCGTATGAGACCAGACTTCGCCCTCAAGCTCAGCCATGAGGCCATCGGCCTGTACTCGCGCGAGCCGGATGGCGCATGGCGGTTGCTGGACGAAGTATCGACCGCCGATCCCGCCCTTGACGCCGGGCTGGCGCGGTTGCGCGACCGGGCCGCGCAGGCGGCCGGCGGGCCGTTTTACACCAAGCTGATCCTGCCCGAGGACGAGGTGCGCGTCGTCACGCTCCACAAGGCGCTGACCGATGGGCCGGAGCAGGCCGAGCAGTTGCGCAATGCGCTTGACGGGCTCACGGCATATGCGCCGGACGAACTTGTTCATGATATCGCCGAGGGCGAGGATGGCCGGGTGCGTGTCGCGGTCGCTGCGCGCTTCATTCTGGACGAGGCCGAAGCCTTTGCTCATGCCCATCAGTTCAACCCGGTCAGCATCGCGGCACCTGCGCCCGAGGATTTCGGGCGGGAGCCCTTTTTCGGTATGACCGGCGTTGCGCCGGAGCTTCTGGGCCCGGGCGAAGAAGTCGAACCCGAGGCCGTTGTGATGCGGGTTCTGCAGGCTTCGTCACCCGACAACGCGTCGCAAGGTATGGCGCCGGAGGGCAGCGGGCCGACCACGGCGGAGGCCGAGGACGCTGCCGAAACCGACGCGGCAGATGCCGCGCCGGCGCCCGAGGCGGAGAAAGCGCAGAAAAAGACGCTTGCATCGCCGCCTGCCACCGAGCCTGCCACCGAGCCTGCAGCGACGCCCGCATCGGAGCCCCTTGCGCGCGCCGGGTCCGGAGGGGATGCCGGTGGCGATCCTGTCCCTGTGCGCGCCGCCGGGGCCGCCGCCGAAGCCGCTGCCGGCGCTGACGATGCCGCAGGGCACCCGGATGACAACAACGCGCCCGCCGAAATCGATGCGCCAGACGCCCCCGCCCCGTGCCACGACACCGCGAAAATGGAGGGCGCTGTTTCCACGCCAGGGGCCGAGCCGGCTCAGCCCGAGCCCGAAAAGCCCGAGCCCAAGGAACCCGAGCCCAAGGAACCCGAGGCCCCGGCGCCGGTGACCTCCGCCGCCAGAGACGGGGCACCACAGGACGTTGCCAGCGCTTCGGACGGCCAAGGTGCAACTCCTTCGACCCCAGCAACAGGGCGCCGGGGCAAGGCGCGCAAGGCTTCTGAGGCCACCCTTTCCGGAGGTCAGGGGCCAGCCGCTTCCGGCGATGCGCCTGCGGTGCCGCGCGCAACGCCGATGCCGGAAAAGCTCGCCGCCGCACTGGATGCGAAAAAGCCGGCGCCGGCGCAGATCAAGGGGCCGGCAATGCCGGCCGCGCTGGCCAAGGCAGCACTGGCCGCTCGTGCCGCGGGCACGGTGCAGGCCTCTCCGCCCCTGCGTGCGGAGGCGCCGGCCGCACGGCCCAAGCCCGCGCCGCGCGGCAAGGGGCTGTCGCAGAGGATCGGCGGGCTGATGCCGCGCTCCTTGCGCGGTAACGGCGGCGAGGGCTCGCCATCCCAAGAGCCCGCTTCGGCCCCCCGGCCCACGGCCGCTGCGCCCGTCCCGCCCGATTCTGTGCCCGCTGCCGAAGTCGCCCCGCCTGCCGAACCGGACCCGCAAGAGACCGCCCGTCTGCGCGACGCCTTCGACAAGGCTGCCCCCCCCGTGGCATCGGCGCCGGAACCGATTGCCGATATCGGGCCCGCGGTTTTTTCCTCGCGCCGCAGCGCCGTGCGTCCCGAGACCGCGGCCGCTAACCGCGAGGCCGTCATTGCAGAGCCGGTGCCCGGGACTCCGGCAAAGTCGAAGCCGAAAGCCTCGAAACCGGCTGCGCCGGTGTCGAAGCCGGCTGTTGCGCCGCCCGTATCGGTCGCGTCCGGCAATGCACAGCCACCGGCCGATGCTCCGGCTGGGGCCGAGCCTGCCCAACCGCTGCCGAGCCCGCGCGCCGCGACCCAGCGCACGCCCGACAAGGCCGGCACCCGCCGCGCGCGCCCCTTCGCCCTGGGGGAGGCTTTTTTCGGCAGCCTGAGTGCGCGCCTGCGCGCCGCCGCGGACCGTCTCAGGGCACTGGCCGGCACCCTCGGCACCAGCCTTCCCATGGGGGCCGGCCTGCGAAGGCGCAAGGCGCGTGCGGAACTGGATGACGATGCGCGTGTATCTCTCGCCGAGGCGCTGAACGCGCCGCTGCCTGGTGCCAAAGGCGCGGGCACGGGGGCGGCGGCCGTATCGAAGCCGAGTGCGGAAACCGCCGCAGGCCCGAAACCGGTGGCGAAATCTGCGGCCCCTGCCGCGGAGACGGCCGCGCCCGCTGCATCGCTGCCCGAAGGGCCGCAGGCCGGCGCCGCCGCATCGCTTGCCCGCGATGCAGAGGCTGAAAGCCGCGCCGCGCCTCGGCGTCGCCGCCAGCCGCTCGCCACCGAGGGCAGTGTTTCGGAGGCCGAGGCGCTCACCATTTTCGGGGCGCGCCGCGAGGCGACGCCGGCCACCGCGGCGCGCGGGTCAGGCCTGCTGCTGACAGGTGCGCTGGTATTGGTGCTTGCGGCGGTCGCGGTCTGGTCGTTCTATTTCACGGGCGAGGGTGACGATCTCGTTACCGCCGAGGCCCCCGCGACCGGCGCGCCGGCCCTGCAGGAGCCCGCGCAGATCGCGGCGCCGGACGGGCTCGGCCCTACCGCACCGCCGACCGAGCAGGTGGCCCCGCAAGACCCGCAGCCAGAGGCTGTGGCGAGCGCGCCGCCCGATATCGGCAGCTTCGATCCTGAGGAGGGGCTGTCGCAGCTTCTGCCAGCGCCCGATCCGGGCGCCACCGGGCCCTTCAACATCGACGAACCCATCAGCGAGACCCCGGCAGAGACAGCCCTGACTCCGCCCGCTGCCGATGCGCTGCCCGCTGCCGATGCCATCGCCGCCCTGGCGCCGCCCTTGCCCGATGCCCCGGCAGATGCACCTGAGGGGCTTGGTACGGCCGTCGATTCGGCACTGGATGAGGCTCTGGCCGCCGTACCGCCGGCGGATACCGCGCCCGATGCCACCGCTGCGCCGCTGCCCGAGCCGGCAGCGGCGCCGGCGCTCACCGATCCGGCGCCCGCAGAGACCGAACCCGCAGAGGCCGCACCTCCGGAGACCGCACCCGCCGGAGCCGAAGCACCGGAGATCGCGGCCGCGCCGGAACCCGAGCCCGACATGTCGCCCGAGGCATTGATCGCCGCCTATCCCGAAACCGGGATATGGCCCTTTGCCCCCGATCCGGCCGAGGCGCCGGTTTCGCGCCGGCTTGACGATCTGTTCGTGGGTCAAGCCGATGCTCCGGGCGCTGTCGCCGCGATCGATGCGCTGCCGCCCGCCAGCGATACGCTGCGTGATCCGATCCCACGCGCGCCGGGGCTGCCACCGGCCTTCGACGATCTGGCCGCGCTGGTTCCGGGCCAGCCGGCGCCGGCGTCGCCGGAGGGCACGTTGGGCGAGGCCGGTGTCGTCGTCATCGCCGGTGCGCCGCCGGTACGTCCGCCGCTGCGCGCCGATAGCTTGCCGCCGGTGCCAGTATTCGGGGCCGACCTGCCCGACATTCCGTTCGGGGTGCGCCCGGAGCCACGCCCCGCCGATCTGGTGCCCGCCGATCTGGTGCCCGCCGATCTGGTGCCGGGCGATCAGGGCGCGGTCGCGCCCGGGGCCGCTCCGGCATCGGCTGACGAAGGCACTGATACCGCCGCTGCCGAAGTGCCGGGCGATGATGCGGCGACCGAAACAGCCATCGCCGTTGCCGAACCTGCGCCGGCGCTGCAAACCGCGGATGCCCCCGATACGGCACGCGATCCGGTCGAAGGCGCGGCTGATGCGGCGCAGTTGGCAAGCGCGGCGGCGACGCTGCCGCGGCCCGCCCCCGCCTTGCCGGAAGCTGCCGAAGACGCGGAGGCAACCGCGACGCGGGCCGAGGCATCGCCGGGCAGCATCGCGCTGGCCGCGATAGCGCCGCTGCCCCGCCCGCTGGCCGAAAATCCGGCGCCCGGAGCCGATGGCTCCGCCGATACCGCGGCGGCGGAGGAGGGCGAAGACGGAACGGAGCGTCTCGCGCCTGCCGAAGTCGGCGTACCACGACCCCGGCCGGCTGATCTGCGCATCCCCGA
>SKUV01000307.1 GCA_007129775.1 Paracoccaceae bacterium
AACGAATTCGTCGCCCAGTTCATCGGCTCGCCAGCCATGAACCTGCTTCCGGGCGAGGTGGTGGAAACCGGCGAGGTGACGACCGTGGCTCTGGCCGGGGGCGGCACCGCCCGCGCGGCGATCCCCACCCGTGACGGCGACAAGGGGCTGAAGGTCAATGTCGGCGTGCGCCCCGAGCATCTGTTCGAGGCCGGCGAGGGCGAGGATTTCGTCTATCAGGGTGAGGTCAACATCACCGAGGCTCTGGGCGAATTGACGGTGCTCTATTTCAAGGCCGAAGACGGTGCGGCGCCGGTGCTGGCCAAACTGCCCGGAACCCATGCCGATCTGCGCGGCCGGGCCGTGCGGATGAAGGCCGACCCGCAGCATATGCACCTTTTCGCCAACGAAAAATCGCTGCTCTATCGCTGATCCGGCCGTGCGCCCTTGAACTTTGCGCCGCGCTGGCGCATCCCCGGGGCGAGCAACGCGCGCGAAGGGGGTCCGATGGCGCCCGCAACCGGCCTGTGGCGGCAGACGCCGCCGGCGATTTTCCCGCCGATCATGGGGCTCTTTGGCCTCGGCCTTGCATGGCGGCAGGGGCTGGCAGCCTTCGGCCTGCCGCAGGGGCTGGCCGAGGCGCTGCTGGGGGCGGTCACGCTGCTTTTTCTGTTCGCGCTGGTGGCATGGCTGGCCAAACCGCTGCGCCGTGTTTCAGTCGTGGCCGAAGAATTGCGCATCCTGCCCGGGCGGGCGGGGCTGGCGGCGGGCTCGCTCTGCCTGATGCTGCTGGCGGCGGTGCTGGTGCCCTATGCGCCCGGTGCGGCGCGCGGGCTCGGATTTCTGGCGCTGGCGGTTCATGCCGGGCTGGCGGTGCTTCTGGTGCGGGTGCTGCTGGCCGGCCCGGAAGAGGGGCGGGTGGTCACCCCGGTCTTTCATCTGACATTCGTGGGCTTCATCCTGTGGCCGCTGTCCGCCGTGCCGCTGGGGATGGAGGGGGCGGCGCGCGCGGTGCTCTGGGCCACGATGCCGGTGGCCGGCGCGATCTGGGCAATCAGTCTGTGGCAGATCATCACCCGCATCCCGCCCGCCCCGCTGCGCCCGCTGCTGGCCATCCACCTCGCGCCGGCGAGCCTCTTTTCCATCGTCGCGACGGCGCTGGGGATGACCGGTCTGGCCGAATTCTGGGCCTTCGCGGGCGGTGCGATCCTGCTGGCGCTGGTGGCGACGGGGGGCTGGCTGACCGCGTCGGGCTTCAGCGCGCTCTGGGGGGCGCTGACCTTTCCGCTCGCGGCCTATGCCACGGCGCTGCTGGCGCTGGGGCGGGCCTCGGGCGATCAGACGGTGGCGCTCGGCGGTGCGCTGGTGCTGATGGCGGCCACGCTGATCGTGCCGGCCATCGCGGTGCAGGTGCTGCGGCTCTGGGCGCGCGGCACACTGGCTCAGGCCACCAATGCCGCGCGTGTCTGACACCCCTTTCCTTTCCGCCGCGCGCGTGAAATAGCAAGGCGCCAACCGAAACGATCCAGACCGAGGTGTCCGATGGAGATTCGCGAGGCGCTGACCTTCGACGATGTGCTGCTGGTTCCGGCGGAATCGGGTGTGCTGCCCGGGCAGGCGGATACCTCGACCTTCGTGACCAGGGCAATCGCGCTCAATATCCCGCTGCTCAGTTCGGCCATGGACACGGTGACCGAGGCGCGCATGGCCATCGCCATGGCGCAGGCCGGCGGGATGGGCGTGATCCACCGCAACCTCGACACCGAGGGACAGGCAGCCGAGGTGCGGCGTGTCAAGCGGTTCGAAAGCGGGGTGGTCTATTCGCCCATCACCCTGACGCCGGATCAGACGCTGGCCGATGCCAAGGCGCTGCAGGCCCGCTACAACGTCACCGGCTTTCCGGTGGTGGACGACCGCGGCCGGGTGCTGGGCATCGTGACCAACCGCGACATGCGCTTCGCCACCTCCGAGGACACGCCGGTGCGGGTGATGATGACGGGCGATGACCTCGCCATCCTGCGCGAACCGGCCGACCGGGCCGAGGCGCGCAGCCTGATGCAGGCGCGCCGGATCGAAAAGCTGCTGATCACCGATGCCGAGGGCCGCCTGACCGGCCTTCTGACCCTGCGCGACATCGAGCGCGCGGTGCTCAACCCCAGCGCCACCAAGGATGATCTGGGCCGGCTGCGCGTGGCCGCCGCCACCACGGTGGGCGATGCGGGCTACGAACGCAGCGCGGCGCTGATCGACGCAGGCGTCGATCTGGTTGTGATCGACACCGCCCATGGCCATTCCCTCGCCGTCGCCGAGGCGGTGGAGCGGGTCAAGCGGCTCTCGAACGACGTGCAGGTCGTGGCCGGCAACGTCGCCACGGGCGAGGCCACGCGCGCCCTGATCGGGGCGGGGGCCGATGCCGTAAAGGTGGGGATCGGTCCGGGCAGCATCTGCACCACCCGCGTGGTCGCGGGCGTGGGCGTGCCGCAATTGACCGCGATCATGGATGCCACCGCCGCGGCCGGTGACGTGCCGGTGATCGCCGACGGCGGCATCAAGTATTCGGGCGATTTCGCCAAGGCCATCGCCGCCGGCGCCTCCTGCGCCATGGTCGGCAGCGCGATCGCCGGCACCGATGAAAGCCCGGGCGAGGTGATCCTCTATCAGGGCCGCACCTTCAAGAGCTATCGCGGCATGGGCTCGCTCGGGGCGATGGCGCGGGGCTCGGCGGACCGCTATTTCCAGAAGGACGCGGCCAGCGACAAGCTGGTGCCCGAGGGGATCGAGGGGCAGGTGCCCTACAAGGGCGCGGCGGGCGCGGTGATCCACCAGCTTGTGGGGGGCTTGCGCGCTGCCATGGGCTATACCGGCAACCGCACCATCGCCGAGATGCGGAGCGGCTGCAGCTTCGTGCGGATCACCGGGGCAGGGCTCAAGGAAAGCCATGTCCACGATGTCCAGATCACCCGCGAAAGCCCGAATTACCGGGGCGGCTGACGGCCCGTGCCGCCCGGGCGGCGGCGCGGTCAGATATGGCCGATTTTTTTCAGAAAACCGGTCAGCACGGCGGCGAAGTCCTCGGGCTTGTCGACCATCGGCACATGGCCGGCCCCGCGGATCAGTTCGAACCGCGCGCCCTTGACCAACTCGGCCGTCTCGCGCACCAGGTCGGGCGGGGTGGAGCCGTCCTCGCTGCCCGCGATGGCGAGCGTGGGCAGGCTCAGCGCGGCGGTGGTGGTGTAGAAATCGGTGCCGGCGATGGCCGCGGCGCAGCCGGCATAACCGGCCGCAGGCGTGCGGCTGAACATCGTATGCCAGAGCCGGCCCTCGGGGCTGTCGCGAAAGGCCTTGGGAAACCACCGTTCCATCGTCGCATCGGCCAACGCGCCGACCCCGCCGGCGGCAACGGCGGCGATGCGCTGCTGCCACATCACGGCGGTTCCGATCCGCGCGGCGGTGTTCGACAGCACCATGGCGCGGACCTGATCCATCCGCTTGACGGCAAGCCCCTGCGCCACCATCCCGCCGATGGAACAGCCCACGAAAACCACGTCGCGCAGGCCCACATGGTCGATCAGCGCCTCGGCATCGCGCACCAGAATGCCCATGGAATAGGGCGCGGGCGGCGCGTCCGACAGGCCGTGGCCGCGCATGTCATAGCGCAGGATGCGCAGCCCCGCCGGGAGCCGCTCCACCACCTTGTCCCACAGCCGCAGATCGGTGCCGAGCGAGTTGCAGAAGACGACAGGCGCGCCCGCGCCCTCGTCGCGGTAATGGATAAGGGTTCCCTCAAGATCAAAGCATTGCATGGCGTTCCTCATCTGAAGTCTCAGGTTTTGCCCGGCCTCGCACTACCTGCATCCGCAGGCAGTGCGAGCGCGTGGGCAAAGACCGCCGGATCGACATTTCCGCCCGAGGCGAGCACGATCACGGCATCCCCGACCACCGCCTCGGGGTGATAGAGCGCG
>SKUV01000084.1 GCA_007129775.1 Paracoccaceae bacterium
CGAACAGGGCATCGCGCAGGGTGGCGTGGCCTTCGGGCGGTTCGCGCCTTTCGTCGGAATCCCACAGGATGAACCAGTCGCTGTCGCGCGTGTTGATGACCTCCTGCTTGCGTGCCAGCAGTGCCGACCAGTCCATGCAGCCGGCAAAGGGCAGGTTGAGCACCTCGCGCACCAGCCCGCGCGCAGCCCATGCATCGATGATCGCGCGCGTTTCGGGAAGTGCGTCGTTTTCGATCACGATCGCCTGCACGCCCTGCTCGGCCATGTTTCGGAAACACAGATCGCCATAGGCGGCATCGTCGTGCAAGGCGATGACGGCGGTCACCCGCAATTCTGCGGCGCTGGCCGGTTGCGGTTTTGGGCGGGGTCGGAAAGGAAGGGGCAGGCGCATGGACTCTGACAGGGGCATCATGGAAAATCGCTGCAGGAACAGTAACACGGGGAAGCGGCAGTGCCCATCGTCCGCGCGGGATCAAGGCTCTTGTACTTCGCCCATGTGCCGAAATGCGGCGGTGACTCGGTCGAACGGTATCTGGAGGGGCGGTTCGGCCTGCCGGCGCTGCTGGACCGCAAATATCTGGACCGCCCGCCAGCCGAAACCGCCACGCGTGTCTCGCCCCAGCATCTGACCGCCGCCCAACTGGCCGCAGTGTTCCCGCCCGGGTTCTTCGATGCAAGCTTTGCGCTGATCCGCCATCCTGTCGCGCGGATGGTGAGCGAATACCAGTATGACGTCCGGTTGCGTGCGCTCCGGCCTGCGCCCGGCTTCGGCACCTGGCTGCGCGAGGCGCGCGAGCTTGCCCGTCAGGACCCCGGCGCGCGCGACAACCACCTGCTGCCGCAGACGGCCTTTCTGCCCGACCGGGACACGGCGCTGTTTCCCCTCGAAGACGGGATGGCACCCCTGATCGCGTGGCTGGACAGGGTGACCGGAACCGTCGCGCCACGCCTTCGGGTGCCACACGCCAATCGCGGCACCCGCGCGGCTGACGCCGCTGCGGCCGATCTGGCCGGGCCGGCCGAAATCGCCATCATCGCCGACTGGTTCGCGGCCGATTTCGACCGTTTCGGCTATCCGCCGGGGCTGCCGGATGCTTCCGCCGCACCGCACCGGTCGTGGTGGCAGGCTGCCCGCGACCGCTGGCGTACCCTGCGCCGCCGCAGGCCATGAGCGTGCAGATCAGCCTGTGCATCCCCGCCTATGAAATGCACGGCGCGGGGGCCGCGATGCTGGATGCCGCGCTTGCATCTGTAGCCCGGCAGCGTGGCTGCGATTTCGAAGTGGTGATCGCCGATCAGGCGCGCGACGGCAGCCTGGAGCCTGTCTGCGCCCGCTGGGTCGGGCAGATGCGCCTGCGCCGCATCGACACCACAGACACGGCACGCAGCAGCGCAGCCAACCTCAACCGCGCGATCGCCGCCGCACGCGGCAGCATCGTCAAGATCCTGTTTCAGGACGATTGCCTCGGCCCCGACGACGCGCTGCAGCGGATCGTCGGCACATTCGAAGATGGCGCCGTCAACTGGACGCTGTGCGGCTGGACCGACTGGCGCGACGAGGGGGCGCAACGCCATGTTGTCCCGCGGCTCAATCCGATGCTGCCGATGGGCCGCAATTCGGTCGGCCACCCTTCGGCCGTCGCGATCCGGCGCGACAGGGCGCCCGACTTCGACCCGGCCTTCGACTGGCTCATGGACGTGGATTACTACCACCGCTGCCATCAGCACCTGGGCCCGCCTGCGATATTGCCCGAGCCGCTCGTCCTGATCCGGCGCCATGGCGCACAGCACAGCCTCAGGCTGGACGCCGCCCAGCGCCGGGCCGAGGTGCGCCGGGCAATGCGCAAGCACGGCCTCGGTCGCTCGCCCCGCGCCTGGCTTTACTACCTGACACGGGTGGTCCTGCTGGGGCACCGCTGAGGCCCCGCTGCCACCGGCTCCGGCATCAGACCAGGCGTCTGAACCGGCGCGGCAACCGGACCACCGGACTGCCCGGTATCGGCGCCGGCTTGTTGAGCGCAAATAGCGGCCGTACCCAGCGCTGCCAGCGCCGGGCAATGGGAAAATAGGTGTCTCCGTCAACGGGGCTGGCCTCGGTCACGATGCGAAACAACCGCTTTCGACGCTCGAAATGGGGCTGCCAGCCTTCCGAAAGACGGTCGGCATCGCGCATCCGTGCCTCGGCCAGGCGCTGATCCACCAGTCCGAGATGCATCAGGTACAGATTCGGGTCGATGCGAAAGTTGCGCCCCTTGACCCGGTGGATGCCGGACCCCCAACGCACCGGGCGCTTGGCGACAACCGGCTTGGTATAGCGGGCCGAGACATGGGCATAGCTGCGCTGCTCCAGAAACAGCCGGCCGTGGTCCAGCGGTGCCTCCTTTCTCAGGTGCTGCGTCACATCGAGGCCGAGCGCAGAAACGGTCGGTGACCGTAGCGACTGCAGGTATTCCAGCAGCGATTGGCCCGTCGCGGGATCCACGACGAGGAACTCATCCACATCGGTTACGATCACGGTGTCATAGGCATGAAACAGCCCGGCGGCAACGTTCGAAAGAAGCTCGGCACGCCGTCTGTCATTCGCTGCCCTGCCCGAAGGGACATGGGGCAGGCGAAACAGGTTCGTCGCGTGCTTGGTCTCCGGCAGGGCCTGATCCTGCCCGTCCAGCAGCACGAACAGGTTCTCGGGCCCGAACTGACGGCCATAGTAATCGATCCACCAGCGCAGAAACACCGGATCGTTGCGTGCCATTGTCAGGGCACAGACGGAACTGTTCGGCCGTTCGGCCGGCTGCAAGGTCATTGAACGGAAACACTCCCCCCTTCGCGGCAGCAGCGCGCGCATGTTGCAACGACTGGAAATCCGCCAGCAAGTGGAATCGATAACCTTCGGGTGTGCAGGCCCGTGGCGACGGCAGGGCCGCTCACCGGGTCGATGCTGCTCGATGCCGCCGGTGAACGCAACCTGCTTGTTGATCTCGAGCAGGCGGTCGGGGCCATCGGGAGGCAGGCCATGTCTCGGACCGCCACCATGACAATCCGCACAAGCGGCACCCTGAGCGATTTCGTCGCGGCCAATGTCGGCGAGGACGGTGCCTACGAGAACGTCAGCGAATACATCCGCGACCTGATCCGCCGCGTCCAGGACGCGGCCGCGCTGCGCCTCGAGGAGATCTACCGCGACACGCGCGACCGCTGGGGCGAGGGGCAGGCCGAGGCCTGCATCACCGGATTGTTGGCCGCCTTCGAACAGATCGAGACGCGGGGCGTCGTGTCGAGGTCTGACCCGGCAGAGTTCGGGGTGGAAGGGTAATTCTTCCGCTACGAGCACCATTTCGTGTACTGGCGGCGGCTTTCCAACGATGACATCGGCATCGTCACCGCCTTGCACGAGCGCACGCACCAGATGGCACGGCGCAAGGACGACGACTTCTCGCAAGTCATTGAAACCTGAGCCATCGACCCTGGAAGGCGAAGCTGGATGAGGTGGAGAAGGTCCGACGTCAGGCCCGTCCCCTCCGGCTCCTTCCAGTCGCGCAGGACGGCCTGACCGCCGCCTCGGCACGCGCGAACCGGATGACCCCGTCAAACGGGGCTGCGCGTTTCACATGTCCGAGCCGGCACATCGCGTTGACATTTCGTCGCAACCCTCCCTAGGCTGGATGCCGCTGCGACCGTGCCGGGCGAATGGCCCTGCGACCGGCCGCAGCCCACCAGACAGGAGGTTACCCCATGCTTCGTCCCATCGCCCTTGCCGTCGCCCTTGTGGGCGGCACCGCCGCGCAGGCCGACACGCTGCGGATCGTCGTTCCGTTCTCGGCCGGCGGCGCGCAGGACACCATCGCGCGCTGGTATGCCCAGCACCTGAACGAGCGGACCGACTGGTCGGTGATCGTGGAAAACCGCCCCGGCGCCGGTGGCTCGCTGGCTGCCGACGAGGTGGCCAAGGCCGATGCGGACGGGATGACCATCCTGCAGGCCTCGGGCGGGGCGATCACCATCGCGCCGCACCTGCGCGAACTGCCCTATGACCCGATGGCCGATTTCATGCCGGTGGCGCGGGTGACCGACACGCCGATGACGCTGGGCGTGCGCGCAGACAGTGAATTCCAGACGCTGGAGGACATGCTGGAACACGCCCGCGCAAATCCGGGCGATCTGGCCTTCGCCTCGACCGGGCATACCTCGGTCTCGCATCTGACGGGCGAACTGTTCGCGCTGGCGACCGGGGTCGAGATGCTGCACGTCCCCTATCAGGGCGCGGCGAATGCGCTCAATGACCTGCTGGGCGGGGTGGTGCCGCTGATCGTGACCTCGGCCGCGTCCATCGATCAGATGGTCGAGGCGGGCAATGCGCGGGTGCTGACGGTTTTCTCGCCCGTGGCGCTGCCCAACCTCGCCGATGTCCCGACGCTGAGCGAAGTGCTGGGTCGCGACGACCTCAACAGCCCGGTCTGGGCGGGGTATCTGGCGCCAGCCGGCTCGCCCGAGGACGTGATCGCGAAGCTCTCGGCCGAGATCGTGGCGATCTGCGAACTGCCCGAGACGCTGGAGCGGATGACCAACCTGGGCGCCTCGGTCATCTGCGGCGATGCCGCCGCGTTGGGCGAGACCATCGCGGTCGATCATGCCCGCTGGGGCGAGGTGATCGGGACCGCCGGCATCGAGGTTCAATGACGCCGCGATGAGCAGGCAGGCGGACGAGACGGTGCCGGCGCAGCGCGTCGGCATCGTCGGCGCCAGGGGCATCGGGCCGACCAGCGCGGCGGCGCTGATGGGCGCGCGCCAAGCGGTCACGATCTGGCCGCCGCGCGGGCCGGTGCCACACCCGCTGGCTACCGCGCCCCTGACCGCCGCGCCCCTGACCGCCGAAAGCGCGGTGGCGGGCAGGTTTCGCCCGGCGCTGGCCGCCGATGCCGCGGCGCTGTGCACTGCGGCCGACACGACCCTGATCGCGGTGCCGGCCAACGATCACCGGACGGTATTGCACGCGCAGGTGCCGCATCTGCGCGCCTGGCAGGTGGTGATCGTTTCGTCGATGGCCTCGCTTTCGGCGCTGTATCTGCACGAGGGCGCGCGGGCGCGCGGGGTGGATGCGACTTTTGCGGCCTTCGGCACCACGGTGCTGACCGCCCGCCGGCCCGATCCCTGCCCCGATCTCTGTATGGTGCGGGTGATGCGGCGGCGCACGGCGCTGGGTGTCGCGGCCCTGCCGCTGGCGCGCACCGATGCCGTGCTTGCCCGCTGCGCGGCGCTGTTCGGCACCGGATTCTCGGCCCATAGCAACATGCTGGAAACGGTGCTGACCAACCTCAACCCCATCCCCCAAGGACCGCTGGCGTTGTTCAACCGGACCCGGATCGAACGGGCCGAGGCCTGGCCGCAATACCGCTACATCACCCCGCGCGTCGCCGCCGTGATCGAGGCGCTGGACGATGAGCGGCAGGCGCTGGGCGCGGCTCTCGGGGTGCATGTCCGCTCCCTGCCGGAGCATTCCGCCCAATCCTTCGGCAGCCGCGCCGCGACCCTGGCCGGGATCGCCGAGGAACTGCACGCCGGCCGCGGCCGCCCTCCGGGGCCGACCGACACGAACACCCGGTTGCCGGCCGAGGATGTTCTCGTCGGCCTTGCGTTGCGTGCCGAACTCGGCCGCCTCGCGGGCGTTCCGATGCCCGCCACCCGCACGGTGATCGAGGCCGCCGCGCTGATCACCAGGCGCGACTTTCGCAAGGAGAACGACCTGCCGGACCAGTTGCGGCTGGATGGCACGAACCTTCAGGCCCTTGTCGCGCAGGTTTCGGCCGGGGCAGACTAGAACCGGCAGATCGGGGCGGGCGCGGCCCGGACGGAAAGGAAGCACATGCGGCAACGCGATCTGGGCGACATTCTGGGTGGGCTCCTGATGATCGGCATCGGACTGTTCGCGGTCCTTTATGCCCAGCGCTATGCCTTCGGCACGTTGCAGCAAATGGGGCCGGGTTTCTTTCCGGTGGTGCTGGGCTGGCTGCTGGCCGGCCTGGGGGTGCTGATCGCGCTGCCCGCGCTGCGCCGCGCCGGCCCGCCGGTGCGGGTGGAACTGCGCACGCTGGTCATCATCACCGCCGCGCTGCTGTTGTTCGCGGCCACCCTGCGGCCGCTGGGCCTGATCCTTGCCACGGCGCTGGCGGTGCTGCTGGCCTCGGTTGCCGAGCGGGGCTTTGCCTGGCCGGGGCGGCTGGTGCTGGCGGTCGGGCTGTCGGGACTGGTCTGGCTGATCTTTGTCGCCGGGCTGGGGATGAGCCTGCCGGTCTGGCCGCGCGGCTTGTCCGCCTTCTGGCCGGGGGGGCGCTGAGATGGACCTGTTTGCGGGCCTCGCCCTCGGGATGGAAACGGCGCTGTCGCCGACCACGCTGTTTTACTGTTTCGTCGGGGTGTTTCTGGGCACGCTGATCGGGGTGCTGCCGGGGATCGGGGCGCTGGCCACGATCTCGCTGCTGCTGCCGATCACCTATCACATCCCCCCGGCGGCGGCGCTGGTGATGCTGGCGGGCGTCTGGTATGGCGCGCAATACGGCGGCTCGACCGCGGCGATCCTGCTGAACCTGCCGGGCACACCGTCCTCGGCGGTGGCCTGCCTCGACGGCTATCCGATGTCGCAGCAGGGCCGGGCCGGGCCGGCGCTGTTCATGACCACGGTCGCCTCCTTCGTCGGCTCCATGCTGGGCTTGCTGCTTTTGGTGCTGTTCACCCCGGCCATCGCGCAGATGGCGCTGCAGTTCGGCCCGGCCGAATATTTCTCGATGATGCTGCTGGGGTTGATCGCGGCCTCGACCCTGGCCTCGGGCTCGCCGGCGAAGGGGCTGGCGATGGTGGTGCTGGGCCTGCTGCTGGGCACGGTGGGCACGGACGTGATGACCGGCGTGGCGCGGTTCCATTTCGGACTGCCCCCGATGCGCGACGGGCTGATGCTTGTGGCGCTGGCGATGGCGCTGTTCGGCATCTCCGAGGTCATCGGCAGCGTCAACCAGCCCAGCCACAAGGACATCAAGCAGAAGATCACCCTGCGCAGCATGCTGCCGACGCGGTCGGACGTGACGGTGTCCGGCCTGCCGATGTTGCGCGGCACCGCGGTGGGCAGCTTTTTCGGGGCGCTGCCGGGCACGGGTGTGTCGATCAGTTCCTTCATGGCCTATGCGGTGGAAAAGCGGGTGGCGCGCGACCCGTCGCGCTTCGGCAAGGGCGCGATGGAGGGGCTGACCGCGCCCGAGGCCGCCAACAACGCCGCCGCCCAGACCGCGTTTGTCCCGACGCTGGCGCTGGGTATTCCGGGCAGTGCCACCATGGGGCTGATGCTGGGGGCGCTGATCATCCACGGCATCCAGCCGGGGCCGCTGTTCATCGCCCGCCAGCCCGATCTGTTCTGGGGCCTTGTCGTCAGTTTTGCGGTGGGCAACATCCTGCTGGTGATCCTGAACCTGCCGCTGATCGGGCTGTGGGTGTCGCTGCTGCGGATCCCCTACCGGCTGCTCTATCCCGCGATCCTGATCTTCATCTGCATCGGCGTGTTCAGCGTGCGCAACAACGTCTTTGATCTGTATGTCGTCGCGGTGCTGGGGGTGCTGGGCTATGCGCTGGCGGTGTTGCGGTTTTCGGCCGCGGCGCTGCTGCTGGGCTTCGTGCTGGGCCCGCTGATGGAGGAAAACCTGCGCCGCGCGCTGCTGGTGGCGCGGGGCGATCCGATGGTGTTCCTCGAACGCCCGATCAGCGCCGGGCTGCTGGCCTGCTGCGCCGCGCTGCTGGTCTGGAGCGTGATCGCCTCGGTGCGCGCGGGCCGGAAGCCGGTGCAGCAGGGGCTGTCGGACGGCTGAGCGAGGGGGCCGGGATGGCCGAGTCGCGCTGTGCCTGGACGTGCCATGGAGGAGTTCTGCGCCCTGCCGACGGCCGCTTCCTGATGGACGGATGGACCTGCTCATGCCTTTACTGCATGCCTTTTTGTCAACTGACGCGGGATGAAGAGGCCGCGGTTTTCGGCCTCATCGTATGTGCAAAAAGGAATCAAGCCGAAGGGCACCAACCGGGCTTCCAGCTTTCCTTGCTCGAAACCGTCATGAAACGCTGCAGCAAACAGCGACACCTGGGTGTTTGCGCACCATGACCGCGGGAGTGTGTCTTGCTGATGCTCGGCGGTTCCGCTTGGCTGGCGCAATCGGGCGGTCCAGACGGATCGCTTCGGCTCTGAAGTTCAGCCCGCCGCGACCGCGTGCTTATCCCGGAACCTTTGGCCTTCCCGATCCACGATCCCGCCCACATCCGAGTGGTGCGCGAGCGTCATCGCCCGGCCTTGCGGTCCTCGACAGTCTCGCGCTTGCGCCACTTCGCGGCAGTCTTGGGGGTGTCCGGCGCGATGATCCCGACGCGAGTTGACGCGCCCCCTGCCCCTTTGCCGCGCAACTGGCGCAAGGCGCGTGATTGCAGATCTCGCCTTGTAATTTATGCAGGGACCGAAACCTGTCGGGACATGCCTTCATGACCACGCCGCAAATCCTGATCCTCGCCATCCTGACGGCCACCATGGCGCTGTTCCTCTGGGCGCGGTTTCGGCATGACATCGTGGCGCTCATGGCGCTCATGGCCTGTGTCTTGGCCGGGCTGGTGCCCGCGGCAGAGGCATTTGCGGGCTTCGGTCATCCGGCGGTAATCACCGTGGCCTGCGTGCTGATCCTCAGCCAGGGGCTGCAGAATACCGGCGCGGTCGACTGGCTGGCGCGGTCTGTGCTGCCGGCCGAGGCCGGGCGCCTGACCAGCATGGCGGCGCTCATGGGGCTGGGGGCGCTGCTGTCGGGCTTCATGAACAATGTCGGCGCGATGGCGCTGTTGATGCCGGTCGCGGTGCAGCTGTCGGACCGGCTGGAGCTGACGCCGGGCCAGGTGCTGATGCCGCTGGCCTTCGGCACCATCCTGGGCGGCATGACCACGCTGATCGGCACGCCGCCGAACCTGATCGTGTCGGGCTTCCGCGCCGAAGCGGGTCTGGGCCATTTCGCGATGTTCGATTTCGCGCCTGTAGGTGTGGCAGTAGCCCTGACCGGGATTGCCTTTGTCGCGCTGGTCGGCTGGTATCTGGTGCCCGCGCGCAAGGCATCCGGGGCCGAGGGTTTCGAGACCGGGGCCTATGTCACCGAAGTGCGTGTGCCCGAAAAGAGCAAGGCCATCGGCCTGACCCTGCGCCGCTTCGAGGCCGAGATCGAGGACAGTGAAGCGCAGATCGTGGGCCTTGTGCGCAACGAAGTGCGCATGACCGCGCCGCATGGCGGGCGACGCATCCGTGAGGGCGACATTCTGGTGCTGGAGGCCGATGTCGAGACGCTGGCCAAGGCGCTCTCGGCTTTCGGTATCAAGCTGGAGGAACAGGGCGCGTCCTCGGAAGCGGAAGAAAGCCCGGATGCGAAAGCCGCAAAAGACGAGACCTCGGCCAGCAAAGCCGAAGACCCCGAGAATGAGCACAGCAAGCGCGACGAGGATATCGTGCTGCGCGAACTGGCGGTTCTGCCCGGCTCCAGCATCGTCGGGCGCTCGGCCAGCGACCTGCGGCTGCGCACGCGCTACGGGCTGAACCTGCTGGCGGTGTCGCGAGAGGGACGCCTGCCGAAGGCCCGGCTGCGCACGCTCAAGCTGAAATCGGGCGATCTGCTGCTGATGCAGGGCCCGGCCGAGGTGATGGCGGATTTCATCAACGACACCGGCTGCGTGCCGCTGGGCGAGCGCGAATTGCGCATCCCCGATACGCGGATGGCGATGGTCGCGGGCGCGATCATGCTGGGATCGGTGGGCATCGTTACCGCCGGGCTGCTGCCTGCGGCGGCGGCCTTCACGCTGGGTGTGATCGCCTCGATGCTGTTGCGCACCGTGCCGCCGCGTCAGATCTATACCGCGATCGACTGGCCGGTGATCGTGCTGCTGGCCGCGCTGATCCCGGTGGCGGGCGCCATGCAGGCCACAGGCGCGGCCGATATGCTGGCGCGCTTTCTGGTCGAGACAATTGCACAGGGCAACGCGATTGCGGCGCTGGCGGTCGTGCTGGTGGTGACGATGTTCCTGTCGGACGTGATGAACAACGCCGCCACTGCCGCCGTGCTTTGCCCCATCGCCATCGGCATCGCGGCAGCACTTGGCGTGAACCCCGACAGCTTCCTCATGGCGGTGGCGATCGGGGCTTCCTGCGCCTTCCTGACCCCGATCGGGCACCAGAACAACACCCTGATCCTCGGCCCCGGGGGCTTCGGCTTCGGCGATTACTGGAAGCTCGGGCTGCCGCTGGAGGTGATCGTTGTCGCGGTCTCCATCCCGCTCCTGCTCATCGTCTGGCCGTTGTGATGTCGCGATGGCCTTTGCAATCGGGCCGGCCTTGCAATCATGTGCACGGCGGAACCGGATGGATACCGGCGAGGCCCCGGATTGGCAGCGGCTGGCGGATCGGCGCGAGGCATGGGCGCCCGCCACCTTCCTCGCGGGCGGGCTGTTCCTGACCGCCGTCGTCGATCTGCAGCAGGAACGGATCGCTTTCGATGTCCGGGCCTGAGACCGCGGCCTGAAAAGCCGGCTTTTCGATCACATCGTCATCGAGGGTGGCCCGGGTGATCGGGATCGCTGGCACGAGGCACGGTGTCAGGAGTTGAAGCGGTCTCTCGCGGCGGAAACGGGCACGTCCCTGCCCTCGGTATACCCGCTGGTGGGCTCAAGTGCCCTCCCAGCGGCGCAGCAGCCAGTACCACTGCTCTGGCTGCTCGCGCACCCGAGCAGAAAGGCTGTCGTTGATGGCCGCCGTCATGGTGAGGGCGTCGGTGTGGGGGATCGGCGCCTCGAATGCGACGTCGAACGCCGCACCGTCGGGCCGGCGCATCCCGTAAGCGGGCACAAGGGGCAGGCCGTACTTGAGCGCCAGCGTGGCCGCTGACGTCGAGGTCAGGGCTGGCCGGCCAAGGAACGGAACCGGGACACCCGCGTGGTATTTCTCATCAAGCAGGATCGCCATGAAACCGCCCTGGCGCAGGTGGCGCACGAGGTCCATCGTGCCGGCCCGCCCGGTGGCGATGACCGGCCGGCCGCCCTCCTCGATGCCGGCGAGAAAGCCGCGCTGGTAGAAACGGTTGCGTTGCGGGCGATAGACGGCGCCGGTCTCCATGCCGCGAGCCTTGAGCACAGCGCGCACGGCATCCCACTGGCCGAAATGACCCGAGACGACGATGGCGCCCTTGCCGGTGGCACGCGCCGCTTCCAGTGCCGCAAGCCCCGGGCCGGAAACATGAAACCGGTCCAACCGGGCCTGAAACTCGGCGCTATGGAGGATCTCGAACAGCGTCCGTCCCATGTTGCGGCCCATCTCGCGGCGCAGGACGGCGCGCCGGGCACGGGGCATGTCGGGAAAGATGCGCAAAACCTCGCGGTCGAACCGCCACCCTGCGGGCGGGAACCAGCGCATCGCGAAGCCGACCATTTCACCGAATACCCGTGCACGATGGTCAAGGCTGCGCAGTCGTGCCACCGACAACGCAGACCAGAGCGGAATGTACTGGGCACGATGCCAGAGCGAAGTGACAAGACCGGGCGGCATTCACGGTCTATGCAAGCTTCCCCGTGCCGGGCCAAGAGCAATTCGCGCAAGGGGCCCGACAATTTGGCGCTGAGTCGCCAGGATGCCGACACTCATCGACCTCCTTGCCCGCATCGGGGCGCTGCTGGGTAACGATCCTCCGGGATCGACCGTGTCAGCCATGACGGCAAGACGGTGGGGTTGCGCAGCCTGGCCGCGCGCGGGCGAAGCGGACCGGCCCATTGGCGAAGGCAATCAGTACCAGACGGCGGGGTTGCGACAGCCTTGACGTGAAAAACATAATGCTGTTATGATTCTTCACAAGGCGTCCTTCGGAGGCGCTCAGATGAACGGCTACGGGACCGGCTGGCATGGTGCAGAATGTGATCGCGCAAAGGGGGGGCGCCGCAACGGGCGCTCCAGAAACGAGACCGCGATCGGGCGCGCCGCTCCTGTCCCGCGCGGTGGAGCGGTTGCAGCCCTCGGCCACCAACAGCACCTCGCAGCGGGCCCGCGATCTGCGTGCGCAGGGGCGTGACATCATCGCGCTCAGCGCAGGCGAGCCCGATTTCGATACCCCCGACCATGTGCTGAAGGCGGCAGCCGACGCCATGGCCGCCGGCCACACACGCTATGCCCCGGTCGCCGGCATTCCCGAGTTGCGCGAAGCCATTCGCAGCAAGTTCCGCACCGAGAACGGGCTGGCGTTCGACACCGATCAGATCATGGTCTCCACCGGCGGCAAACAAGTCATCGCCAACGCCATGATGGCCACCATCGATCCGGGCGACGAGGTCATCATTCCGGCACCCTTCTGGGTCTCATATCCCGAGTTGGTGGGCTTCTGCGGCGGGCGCCCCGTGTCGGTGCCGACCCGGCCAGAGGCGGGTTTTACCCTCGCAGCAGAGGCGCTGGAGGCCGCGATCACCCCGCGGACCAAGTGGCTGGTGCTGAACTCGCCCTGCAACCCGTCGGGTGGTGTCCACACGGCCGCCGATCTGGAGGCACTGGCCGAGGTGCTGCGCCGGCACCCCCATGTGCATATCCTGTGCGACGACATCTACGAGCACCTGATCTACGCCGACACGCCCTTCCGGACCCTGGCCGCCGTGGCGCCGGACCTGGCCGGGCGGACCCTGACCATGAACGGCGTGTCCAAGGCCTATGCCATGACCGGCTGGAGAATCGGCTATGCCGGCGGCCCACTGCCGCTGATCCGGGCCATGACCAAGATCCAGGGCCAGACGACTTCCTGCGCCAACTCCATAGCCCAGTGGGCCGCAGTCGCCGCGCTGACCGGACCGCAGGATTATCTGGCGGATCGGCGCGAGTCCTTCCGCCGGCGCCGTGATCTGGTGGTTGGCCTGCTGGGCGAGGCCACGGGCCTGCGCTGCCCGACCCCCGACGGCGCCTTCTATGTCTTTCCCGACTGTGCCGCGACCTTCGGGGCGCGCAGCCCGGCGGGCACCGCGATCACCGATGACGCGTCCTTCTGCCGGGCGCTGCTGGACGAGACCGGTGTCGCCGTGGTCCATGGCAGTGCCTTCGGGATGCCGGGGCATTTCCGAATCTCCTATGCAGCCGCCGAGGCGCAGCTGGTGGAAGCCTGTGCTCGAATCCGCGATTTCTGCGCCGCATTGACGCGCTCGGGGGGGGACAGATGACCGGACTTCGCATACACCCGCGCGTGCCCGGGGCGCTGCCCGAGTTGCTGGCCCGGTTTCGCACCCTGCCCGTCGCCAATGTCAGCGACACGATGGGCCGGCTGGCCGGCGCCGATGCCGGACTGCGCCCCTGGCATAATGGTGGCGTGCTGTGCGGGCCGGCCTTCACGGTGCGCACGCGGCCCGGTGACAATCTGATGGTGCACAAGGCGCTGGATATGGCCGAACCCGGCGATGTCCTCGTCGTTGACGGCGGCGGCGAAACCGCCAATGCGCTGGTGGGCGAACTGATGCTGGCCCATGCAATGCGCCGCGGTCTGGCCGGCGTGGTCATCCACGGAGCCGTTCGCGATCTTGACTGGATCCGCCGTACCGGCATGCCCGTCTATGCCTGCGGTGTCACCCACCGCGGCCCTTACAAGAACGGCCCCGGCCAGATCAATGTCGCCATCTCCGTGTCGGGTATGGTGGTGCGGCCTGGCGATGTCGTGCTGGGCGATTCCGATGGTGTCGTCTGCATTCCTCTTGCCCAGGCCGAAACCGTCTGTGCCGCCGCCGAAGCCAAGGCCGCCGCCGAGGAGCGGCAGATGTCGGCGATTCTCGCCGGCACGGTCGACCGTAGCTGGATTGACACCGAACTGGCGCGGCAGAACTGCGACTACCCCGACGGACCAGAAGGCTGAGACCCGAAACCCGATAAGCGAACCAACAGGAGACATGCCCATGAAAACCCCATACATCCTCGCCGCCGCCGCGCTGGCGGTGCTGCC
>SKUV01000097.1 GCA_007129775.1 Paracoccaceae bacterium
AAGGCGAAGAGCGTGCCGAAGATCACCGGGTAATCCCGCGCCACCGCAGCCTCGAAGCCCAGCCGCCCCAGCCCGTCGAGCGAAAAGATCGTCTCGATGATCAGGCTGCCGCCGAAAAAGACGCTCACGAAAACCGCCGGGAACGAGGCGATGATGATCAGCATCGCGTTGCGGAAGACATGGCCGTAAAGCACGCGCCGCTCGCTCTGGCCCTTGGCGCGGGCGGTGATGACATAGGCTTTCTTGATCTCGTCGAGAAAGCTGTTCTTGGTCAGCAGGGTCAGCGTCGCAAAGGAGGATATGGTCGAGGCCAGCACGGGCAGGGTGATGTGCCAGAAGTAATCCAGCACCTTGCCGATCAGCGACAATTCGTGCCAGTTGTCCGATGTCAGCCCCCTGAGCGGAAATATCTGGAAATACGACCCGCCCGCGAACAGCACCAGAAGCAGGATCGCGAACAAAAAACCCGGGATCGCATAGCCCACGATGATCGCGCCGCTCGTCCATGTGTCGAATCGCGAGCCGTCCTTGACGGCCTTTCTTATGCCCAGCGGGATCGACACGAGATAGGCGACCAGCGTGGACCACAGCCCCAGCGAGATCGAGACCGGCATCTTTTCCAGCACCAGATCGACCAC
Organism: Paracoccaceae bacterium; assembly: GCA_007129775.1. GTDB lineage: Bacteria > Pseudomonadota > Alphaproteobacteria > Rhodobacterales > Rhodobacteraceae > Rhodobaculum. Next base: position 639 of record SKUV01000097.1, read on the forward strand.
GCTGATGGAGCGGAAATAGCTCTCGCCGAAATCGAAGCGGATGTAGTTCCACATCATCGTGAAGAACCGTTCGAGCGGCGGGCGGTCAAAGCCGAATTGCGCCTCCAGTTCGGCGATGAATTCGGGCGGCAGGCCCCGCGCGCCCAGATAGCCGCTGGCGTCTTCGCTCATGTCGATGCCGGCGTCGCCGGTGCCGGATATGCCGGCAAAGACATCGCCGCCGCCTTCCATCCGGGCGATGATCTGCTCGATCGGGCCGCCCGGCACGAACTGCACAAGGGCGAAGTTGATCACCATGATCCCGAAAAGCGTCGGAAAGATCAGCAGGATCCGGCGCAGGATATAGGTCGTCATAGGGCGCAGCCCCCCCGGGGATAGGATCGAAGCGGTCGGGCCTAGCGGATGGCGCCGGCGGCACGCAGCGTCTCGGCCTTCTCGGCGTTGAACCACCAGAAGTCGAGATGGCCGAGCGAGAAGGGCGGCAGTTGCTCGGGATGCTCATACATGTCGTAATAGGCCACCCAGTGACTGTCCTTGTACCATTGCGGCACCCAGAAGCGTTCGGCCCGCAGCGCGCGGTCGAGCGCGCGCACGGCCACGGCAAGGCTGTCGTTGGAATCGGCGGCCAGCACCACATCCACCAGCGCGTCGATACCCTCGTTCTTCAGCCCCATCTTGTTGAAGACCGAAACATCGGCGGTTTCCGAGCCGAAATACTGTTTCAGCCCGGAGCCGGGGATCAGCGACATGGGAAAGCTCGCGGTGATGATCTCGAAATCATAGCTGCGCTCGCGGTTGACCATCTGCGCCTGATCGACCCGGGTCATGCGGGCGTCGATGCCCAGCCGGCGGAGGTTTTCCACGTAAGGGTTGATGATCCGGTCGAACCCGGCGTTGGCGTTCAGGAACTCCACACTCAGGACGGTGCCGCCGTCGTCGCGGCGCAGCCCGTCCTCGGGCGAGGGGATCGGCATGCCCAGATACCAGTAGGCCGCGCCGGCCGCGATCAGTCCGGCGGCGCCCCCGGCCCCGCGCATCGGGGTCGATTGCAGGCGCATGGCGGCGAAACCGCCGGCACCGACCAGCGCGGCACAGATGGCCAGCACCGCGAGCAGCGGAAGACGCGGATCCTCCGGCGGGGGCGGCCGGACGGTCCAGCCCGCATTGTCCAGCATCGCCCCGGCACGTTGCAGATTGGTGCGGTCGAGCTGCCGTGCGCCCGATGTGACCGGGCGCACCGCATCGTCGGTCAGGATGCCGGGAGCGAGCAGATGCGCCACCGGTTCGAGGATCGCCAGCTCTTCCGGGCCCGGCGGGCCTTCGGCGACCATATGGCTGTTTTCCCAGAAGGATTCGATGCGCGCATAGAGGCCGTGAAACAGGGTTTCGTTCGACCAGGTGAAGTTGAACATCTTTTCGATGGCCTGCCGCACCCGGGGATCCTGAAACTTCTCCAGCCGCAGGTTGAAGATGAAGCTCTGCCCCGTGGCAAGGCTGCCATCGGGCAGTTCGGCCTGCACCACATGGCCGCGGTTGAGCGCGGGAAAATCGTAACCTTCGGCCCAAAGGGCGGCGCGCGCTTCGGTGCGGAAATGGTAGGTTCCGGCCTTGAAGCCTTCGAAGGCGGCATCGTAATCGGCGAAATACTCCACCCGGATACGATCGAAATTGGAGCGCCCCTGCATCATCGGCAGGTCCCAGCCCCAGTAATCGGGGTTGCGTTCATAGACGATGGTCTGCCCCGGATCGACCCGGTTAAGGACGTAGGCGCCGGAGCCCAGCAGCGGCTGCATCGACGAGCGTTCAAAATCGCGGTCATTCTCTTCGTAGAAGGCGCGCGAGAAGATCGGCAGCCCGCCCACGGTCTGGGGCAGGTCGCGCGTGGGGAAATCCTCGTTGAAGTTGTAGCGGATCCGGTGATCGCCCAGCACCTCGACGCTCTCGACCTGCTGGCGCAGCACCACGCGGAAATCGGGCAGGCCCTTTTCCAGAAGGATCTCGTAGGAAAAGAGCACGTCATCGGCGGTCAGGGGCGAGCCATCGGAAAAGCGCGCCTCGGGGCGCATGTTGAAGATCACCCACGACCGGTCTTCGGGGTATTCGATCGACTCGCAGACAAGGCAATAGGAGGCGCCGATCTCGTCGGCCACCGATTGCAGCAGGCTTTCGAAAAAGATCGACGACAGCGCACCGGCCCGGCCTTGCGTGCTGTAGGGATGCATGGAGTCGAACCCGCCCATGCTCCAGATCGACATCTCCCCGCCCTTGGGCGCCTCTGGGTCGACATAGCGCAGGTGGGAAAAATCGGCGGGCAGTTCCAGTTCGTCGAAGGTCGAGATGCCATGCGACACGATGATGCCGGGCTCCTGTGCCTGCGCCTGGGCCTGAGCCGCGGCGAGCGCGACAGCGGCGGCCAGCGCGCCCGCCGACAAGGCAAGCCCGAGGCCGGATTGCCGCGGTGTGGCGTGTGCCAGCGCAGGCTGTTGCGGCGCGCCCGCGCCGGAATGGGGGCTGTCGTGCTGGGATCGGGCGGAACGACGGGCCTCAGGGCGTGACGGCATCGGTGGGAACCTCCTGCTGGGGGCGGGCACGCTTCACGTTGCGCGGGCTTCTGCGCAAGTATTTAAGCTAATTCGGCAGGTGTCGAGACCGCAAGTTGCGTTTGTGTGAACGCCAGGCGGCAAGACCGCGCAATCATTGGCCATCAGCGCGAAAAAAAGGGCCGCCCCGAAGGAACGGCCCCTGTGATCCTGCAAGCCTCGCCCTGCGCTGGTGTAGAGGGGCGACCCGCGGGGGCCAGAACAGGCCCTCGCTGCTTATTGCGCCTCGATAAAGGCGATGACCGCGGCGCGGTCGTCCATCGACCGCAGCCCCTGAAACACCATCGACGTGCCGGGCGCATAGCCGCGCGGGTTCTCGAGGAAGGCGTCGAGTTCGTCGAGCGTCCAGATACCTTCGGGCAGATTGCCGGAATAGCGGAAGCCTTCGACCGACCCGATTTCGCGCCCGACGAGGTCCACCATATGCGGCCCAACACGGTTGGTGGGCGCATTCGCCACGTGGCAAGCCTGACACTGGCGGAACACGCGTTGACCGTCGGCGGGATCGGCCTCGGCAACCGCGATGGCGAAGGCCGACAATTCCATGGCTTCCTCGGCCGGTGCTTCGGCGACGGCCTCGTCTTCTGCCGGGGCTTCTTCGGCCGGTGCTTCGGCGACGGCCTCGTCTTCTGCCGGGGCTTCTTCGGCCGGTGCTTCGGCGACG
>SKUV01000252.1 GCA_007129775.1 Paracoccaceae bacterium
CCCGGCGCCGCCGCCCTGAGCGGTGCCGCCGAGTTTCCGCCTGAGCACCGCAGACATGCGCCGTATCCCCCTCAACTGCCACCGCAAGCCTTGGCAGCGAGGGATTGACAAAAGGTTACGCTGCGCGGCTGCCGGCGTCAGGAAGGCGGGCGGGAAAGGTCAGCCGGAAGGCCGCGCCACCCTGCCCCGGCAGGTAATCGATCGACCCGCCGAGATTGACCATGATCTCGCGGCAGATCGCCAGCCCCAGCCCCGCGCCGCCAGCCTGCGCCTGATCGGTAAGCCTGGCGAATTTCTCGAAAATCAGCGCCTGCGAGGCCTTGGGAATGCCGCTGCCGTTGTCGATGAAATCCAGTTCCACCATGTCGCCACGGCGGCGCGCGCGAATGTCCACGCGCGGGCGTTCGGCATCGCAGTATTTCCGGGCGTTCGACAGCACGTTGATGATCACCTGACTGAGCCGCCCGGTGTCGGTATGCAGGGCGATGTTTTCAGAGGAATGGTCCCGGTCGATGGTGAAGCTGCGGTGCGGTGCGATGGAACTGGACGACACCAGCGCCTTGTCGATCAGATCCGACAAAACGCCCTCCTGCAGCTGCAATTGCACCTGCCCGTCCTCCAGCACGCTGAGGTCGAGCAGATCGTCCAGCAGCCGCGTCAGGCGTATCGCCTCGTCCTGAATGATACCGGCATATTTCACCTGTGCCTCGGCATCGAGGCTGTCGGCATCCTTCAGGATTTCGGAAAACGCGCGGATCGAGGTCATGGGCGTGCGCAACTCGTGGCTGATCTGGGACAGGAAGGCATCCTTCTGGACGCTAAGCTTGGTCAGCATCTCGTTGGCCTCGCGCAACTGGCGCGCGGTGCGGCTCAATTCTTCGGATTTCGCCTCGAGCTGGCTGGAATATTCCATGATCTGCGCGGTTTCGTTGGCCACCGCCATCAGATCCTCCACCGACACGAAGCTGCCACCCACAATCTGCGAGATCATGGCATGGGCCGTGGCCGCACCGACCGAGCCGGCAAGTTGCCGTTCCAGCCGTTCGAGAAAATCGGGCGTGGTGTCGGGCAGGTAGCCGGCCTTTCCCTGCGCCGTCGCCTCGGCCTGAAACAGCGCCTGCGCCTCGGTCGCGCCGAGGATGCGCTGGGCCATGGCCAGCAGATCCTCGGCCTCGGCCGCGCCCTGGCTCCAGCCGCGGGCGCCGGTCTGGATGTCGAAAACATTGACGAAACGCGCACCCTGCACCCGCTCCAGCGGGGTCGGAAACCCGATCAGAGAGCCCGCGAAGAACGCCGCCGCGTTCAACGCCAGCGACCAGAACAGCGCGTGCAGGAGCGGGTCCATCCCCTCCACCCCGAAAAGCGCGCGCGGGCGCAGCCATGACAGGCCGAACAACCCATCTTCGAAAACGCGCGCAGGCAGGATGACATCGGGCCCGAAGCTGGGCAGGAACAACGCATAGAGCCACACGGCAAAGCCCAGCACCAGCCCCGCTGTGGCCCCGACCCGGTTGGCCCCGCGCCAGAAAATCCCTCCCAGCAGTGCCGGCACCACCTGTGCCATACCCACAAACGCGATCAGCCCGATCGCAGCGAGCGCGGCCGAGCCTCCGCTAAGCTGGAAATAGACATAACCCATCGCCAGCACTGCGGTGATCGCCAGACGCCGCGCGGTCAGCACCAGCCCGCGCACGTCGCGCGTGCCCTCCCCCCGGCGCATCTGCAGCCATAGCGGAACCACGATCTGGTTCGAGACCATGGTGGACAGGGCGATGGCCGCTACGATCACCATTGATGTCGCCGCCGAGAACCCGCCCAGAAACGCCAGCAGCGCCAGCCATTCCTGCCCCAGCGCCAGCGGCAGAGTGAGCACGAACATGTCGGGGTTGATCCCTTCGGGCAGCACGTCGAGCCCGACCACGGCAATCGGCAGCACAAAGACAGAAATCAGAAGCAGATACAGCGGAAACGCCCAAGAGGCCGTCGCCAGATGCCGTTCGTCAGTGTTTTCGACCACCAGCACCTGAAACATGCGCGGAAGCGTGATGATCGCCATGGCCGAAAGCATGATCAGCCCGGCCCAGCGCCCGGGCTCGATCGCCCATTCGGGCCGCGTCATCTCTCCGATCCGGGTAGCCACCTCGCCCAGTCCTCCGGCCACGCCCCAGACCACGAACACCCCCAGCGCCAGCAGAGCGACCAGCTTGACCACCGCCTCCACCGCGATGGCCGTGACCACGCCGCCGTGCTGTTCATTGGCATCCAGATTGCGCGTCCCGAATAGGATGGTGAACAGCGCCAGTCCCACCGCGACCCAAAAGGCCGTGCCGCCTATGCCCGCACCATACCAGCCCTCGCCGCGCGGTCCGGTATCGGCGAAAACCCCGAAGGATTGCGCGATGGATTGCAACTGCAGCGCGATATAGGGCGTCGTCGCCGTCACCGCGAGCAGCGTCACCAGCGCGCCCAGCATGTTGGATTTGCCATAACGCGCCGACAGCAGATCGGCGATGGAGGTCACACGCTCGGCCTTGCCGATCCGAACCAGCTTGCGCAAGAGCCACCACCAGCCCACGAAAACAAGGGTCGGGCCAAGATAGATGGTTACGAATTCCAGCCCCGAGCGCGCGGCATAGCCGACCGCGCCATAAAACGTCCATGCCGTGCAATAGACCGACAGCGACAGCGTGTAGACCAGCGGCGAGCTGAGCCAGCCGATCCGCCGCCGTTCGTTGCGCCGCTCCACCGCGAAAGCCACGAGGAAAAGGAAGATGACATAAAGCAGGCACGCCACGACCAGAAGATTGAAGGTCAGCATCAGCGGTGCTCCCGGTCACCGGCCTGCGCGGCTTCGGCGCGGCTCTGCGGGGACGCAGCGGCGGCCGGCGGCTCCGGCTCCAATGCGGCATCGCCCTCCGCGCCCCCATCGCCCGCGCCGCCTTCCTCCACCGCCAGCATCAACCGGCGCGACAGCAGGTAGGCCCCTGCCACGAGCGCGGTCCAGACCAGAAAGATGTAGACCGCCTCGCGCGCGGTATCGGCGGCGGGGTCCTCGGGCGTGACCCAAAGCACGGGAATCGCGATCAGAAAGGCCCCGGCCACGGGCAACAGCCGGGCGGCATCCATCACCCGCCGTTTGCGGTAAGTCTCGCGCGCCAAAAAGAGCGGTTGCGTCGGCGGTGGGCTCATCGTTTCGGCACCTCGGCGAGCCGGGCGCGACCGCATCGCAAAGCGCCCGGCGGCCTCGATGCCTGCGCCGGCGCGCCCGCGGTGCGCGGCCTGCCGGGGCGCGGCATCCTCAGCCTCCTGCCATGGTCCGGACCGCGTCCAGAACCTCGGTGTTGGAAAACGGCTTGGTGATGACCCGGCTGGCCCCGAGGCTCTCGGCCAGTTCGCGATCCTTCGCCTGACCGCGCGCGGTGAGCATCAGCACCGGCAAATCGCGCGTGGCCACGTCGGCGCGCAGATCCTCCAGTATCTCGTAGCCGCTGCGGCCTGGCAGCATGACATCGAGGATCAGCACATCTGTCGGCTCGGCCCGGATCACATCGATGGCGTCGCTGCCCTCGGCATGGAGCCGAACCTGCCAGCCGTCGCGCGACAAGATGAAGCTGATCGCCTCGGCGATATGCGGTTCATCCTCTATCACGAGGACACGCTTCGACATCGCTTCCCTCCCTGCCCGGGTATACCGGACCGCCTCCGGCCTCGACTATTGCGCGGAAGCGGGCTTCTGTCAAAGCCGGCATCGGCCCATTCGCCAGGGCTCAGTCCTCGGCGATGATCGAGGGCTCGCGGCGGGCCGGGCAGCGCGGGCGGGGGCAGATGCGGCAGGAGGTGCCGACGACAAGCGGGCCTTCCGCCGCGCGC
>SKUV01000052.1 GCA_007129775.1 Paracoccaceae bacterium
CGCTGCAGCAACAGCGCGCGCCGGTCGTTGGCCACCGCAAAGCCCGCCCGTGCCGTGGCCTCGCCGGGGATCTGGCCCGAAAAAACCGCCACCGGGGCGTCGGGCGCAACCTGCCGACGCGGCCCGGCCACCACCGGCCGGACCGGCGCGGCACCGCCCGGCAGAACCGGGCCATGGGCGCCGAAGATATCGTTCAGAAAGGCCGGATCGTCGCGCCGGTCGTCCTGCGCCAGTTCGCTGCGCAGCCGCTCCAGAATGCGCGAGGCGCGCCCGGGCGCTGCGGTCAGGCGGTGATCGGCCCAGAGCGCCTCGAATTCCGCGTCGAAGGATGCGAGCACGGGAAGGGTGGCCTCCGCGGCCTCCACCAGCACGAGGTTTTCATAGGCCCGCGTGCCCCGGGCCGACCAGTTGTAGCTGCCCATCAGCAGCGCCACCGGCGCCCGGCCGTGCCGCACCAGCATGGTCTTGTGATGCAGCATCCCGAGGCTCGCACCGTAGGACCAGACCATCCGGCCCGTTTGCGCATCCCGGACATAGGGCGCATCGATCTTGAACTTGACGACGAGGTTCGCCAGCCGCTGCCCGGCCATCCAGCCAAGGACGGAGCCCTTGCCCGGGGCGCTCTGGCTCCAGTCGGCGATGACGCGGATGATCAGGCGCGGATTGTCCCGCGCCGCCGCCACCAGCCTTTCGGCAATCGCCCGGTCGGTGAAGGCGAAGCACATGATCTGCAAATCGACCGGCGCCACACCGTGGCGGGCCAGCAATTCGGCCGAGCGCAGTGTCTCCAGCACTGCCTCGGGCAGCGCCGCACCGCCGTCGGTGCTGGTGAAAAAGGCCGTGGCCATCACACCGGCTCGTCGGCGGCGGCATCGGCCGGCGCAGCATCGGCCACGCGGGGCGCCAGCAGCGGCGACAGCCGGGCGTTGTCGGGCAGCGCGAGGATCTGGCGCAGGGTCAGCGCCGGCCGCGCCAGCGCGCCATAGGCGGCCTCGGGGTCTTCGGTGATGCCGGGAAAGCGTGCGGCGATCGTCTCCAGATCGGCCTCCGGCAGGGTGGTGAGCGCGAAGGGCCCGGGATAGAAGCTTTCGGTCGCCAGACCTTCGGCAAAAAGGATGTGATGGCGCGGAAGCAAAAGCTGGAAATACTCGATCGAGGTGCAGGCGCTGTCCTGATGGATGCCGGCCCGGCCCACGAGGCCCTTGGCCATGGCCAGAACGCCCTTGCTGCGCGCCGCCGCGCCCTCGCCCCGCAACAGAACACGGTGCTGCGGCGATAGCCGCAGCGTGCGGGCCGGCCGGCCACGGCCCAGCGCATCGGCCGGAATCACCACAGGCTGATGACGGTGCACGCCATGGCCGAAAACCTTGACCCGCCGCCCGATCCAGCAGAGCGGCTGCGCGCCCGCATCCTGCGTCAGCACCAGATCGCCCACGGCGAGCGCCTCGACCGGCACCGCGCCGCGCGGCGTCAGGATCAGTGTGCCCCGGGCAAAGCAGACCGGCGCCGGTTCGATGATGAAATGCTGCTCGCCAAGCTCGCCTGGCCGGACGCCCAGCAGTGTCAGGGTGGAGCCGTCGTTCAGGGTCAGGACCGCGTCGCCATTCGGGTCGGGACCGAGCCTGTCGCGGATATCCTCGAACCGTTCGACCCCGGTCGAGCTGACCGCGACCCGGTCTTCGTCGAGGTCGAAATCGAGGATCACGTCATGGTCATAGCCATCACGGAACACGAAGATATCCGCCCCAGGCCCGCCGATCAGCACGTCATTGCCCGCACCGCCGTCCAGAACATCCTCCCCCGGCCCGCCGTCGAGCGTATCGTCGCCGGGGCCGCCGATCAGGGTATCGTCCCCCTCGTTGCCGATCAGCCATGTGGAGGTGTCGCCCGCGACCAGCAGGTCGGGGTCGGCGCTGCCCTCGACGATGATGACACCATTGGAAACCGGATTGGCCATGACCCTACTCGCATCTTTTCCGAACCTTGAACAAACCCGCCGAATGTGGCTGTCTTGTGACGCCTGAGCGCTCGTTTGGGGGCGCATGGCGAGCCTGCGCGCCACTGCTCAACCCAGAGGACAACCGATTGGAGACCCCCCGACAGGATGCCGGAGCCTCCGCCACGGCGAAGGACAGGGCACGCCCGCCCCCCCTGCCCCGCTGGGTGCTGCCTGCCGAAAGCCCCCTTGCCGTCGAGGTCGCGGCCGCGGCAGAGCGTATCCTGAGCGAGATCAGCGCCGCCCCCGACGCCGAAAAACTGGCCTTTCTGTGCGACACGCGCGCGGCCCATCGCGTGATCTTCACCATCGTCGCGCCGGCGGATCTGCCCGAGGCCGCGGGCAGCTATCGCGGCACGCCGGGCAGCGCGCTGGAAGGCGCGCGAAGGGCGGTCTTTTCGGCGCGCCGGGTGCCGGGGCTGAAGCTGCGCGACATGTGCACCCCGCCGGACGAGGTGCTGCCGGAGATGACGGCGCTGGCCGCGCGGATCGCGCAAATCTGGTCCGACCCGCCGGCGGGGGAGGCCCGTTTCGACGCGCTGGCCGAGATCGTCGCGCGGTTTCTGCGCTGCCATCCCTATCTGGACGGCAACGGCCATATCTGCCGGATGATGGCGGATGTGCTGGCCCGCCGGCTGGGGCTCTCGGTCGCGACGGACTGGCGCCCGGCCCCGCGCCCCTATGACCACCACATGAGCCTGTGTTTGCAATGGTATCCCCATCACCCGCTGCTGCTGGCCTGCTATCTGCGCAAATGGTTCGCCTGACCCCCGCGCCACCCCGCCCGCCGCGCTGACACACCGCCGGCGGGCGTCGTTTTCCGGTATCCAACCGTCGCCCCCGCCTTGGCGGGCCTGCGTGAAATGCGCAACGTGGGGCCGGATACCCTGATGCGGAGCGAGGCCGATATGAAGACCGATGTGCGGGCGCTTGTCGTGGGGGGCGGCGCCGTGGGCGCCGCGATAGCTTATCATCTGGCCCGCGCCGGCTGGGACACCCTGCTGGTGGAGCGGGACGAGTTGACCTCGGGCAGCACATGGCACGCGGCCGGGCTGCTGCCGCTCTTCAACATGGGCTATGCCACCGGCCATATCCACGATTACAGCGTGAAATTCTATGGCGGTCTGGCCGAGGAAACCGGGCTCGATCCGGGCTTTGCGCGCGTGGGCAACCTGCGCATGGCCCAGACCCGCGAGCGGATGGACGAGTACGAGCTTTACGCCGCCACCGCCGAAACCATCGGCATCCCCCATGAATTCCTCAGCCCCGCCCAGATCGCCGAACGCTGGCCGCTTGTGCGGACCGACGATCTGGTGGGCGCGCTTTTTCATCCGACCGACGGCTATATCAACTCCGCCGATGTGACGCAGGCCATGGCGCGGGGCGCGCGCGCCCATGGCGCGCGGATCGAGCGGCGCGTGCAGGTGGACGCCTATCGCTGGACCGGGTCGGACTGGCGTGTCTCCTGCACCCGGATGATCGAGCGCGGCGGCAACCTCGTCGCCTCCGACGAGCAGTTCGAGATCCGGGCCGAGCATGTGGTCACCGCCACCGGCAACCATGCCCAGCGGACCGCCAGGCTGCTGGGGCTGAAGATCCCCGCGATCCCGGTCGAACACCAGTATATCGTGACCGAACCCGACCCCGCCCTGCGGGAGTGGCGCAGCGCGGGCAATCCCGAACATCCGGTGCTGCGCGACGCCGATGCGAAATGGTATGTGCGCGAGGAACGGGGGGGCTGGATTCTGGGTCCCTATGAACGCAACGCGCCGGCGCGGTTCCTGTATGATGTTCCCGCAAGCTTCCGCGCGGATCTGTTTCCGCTCGATCTCGACCGGATCGAGGAGGAGTACATGGCGATGATCC
>SKUV01000245.1 GCA_007129775.1 Paracoccaceae bacterium
AAGCGCGACGAACTGAACCACACCGGCGCGCACAAGATCAACAACGTGCTGGGCCAGATCATCCTCGCCCGCCGCATGGGCAAGACCCGCATCATCGCCGAGACCGGCGCCGGCCAGCACGGCGTCGCCACCGCCACGGTCTGCGCGAAATTCGGTCTGAAATGCGTGGTCTACATGGGCGCCCATGATGTCGAACGCCAGCAGCCAAACGTCTTTCGCATGCGCCTTCTGGGGGCCGAGGTCGTGCCCGTCACCTCGGGGCGCGGCACGCTCAAGGACGCGATGAACGACGCCCTGCGCGACTGGGTCACCAATGTGCGCGACACCTTCTACTGCATCGGCACCGTCGCCGGCCCCCATCCCTATCCGGCCATGGTGCGCGATTTTCAGGCGATCATCGGCAAGGAGGCCAGAGCCCAGATGATGGAGGCCGAGGGGCGCCTGCCCGATACGCTCGTCGCCGCCATCGGCGGCGGGTCGAACGCCATGGGCCTGTTCCATCCGTTTCTGGACGACCGCTCCGTGCGCATCATCGGGGTAGAGGCCGGCGGCCACGGTGTCGACGACCGGATCGAGCATTGCGCCAGCCTCACCGGCGGTCGCCCGGGCGTGCTGCACGGCAACCGCACCTATCTTCTGCAGGATGAAGACGGCCAGATCCTCGAGGGCCATTCCATCAGCGCGGGGCTCGACTATCCCGGCATCGGCCCCGAACACGCGTGGCTGCACGAGGCCGGCCGCGCCGAATACGTATCCATCACCGATGCCGAGGCGCTGGAGGCGTTCCAGTTCTGCTGCGCGCAGGAAGGCATCATCCCCGCGCTGGAGCCAAGCCACGCGCTCGCCCATGTGATCAAGATCGCCCCCGCCCTGCCCCGCGACCATCTGATCGTGATGAACATGTGCGGCCGCGGCGACAAGGATATCTTCACCGTGGCCAAGGCGCTTGGCACCGAGGTCTGATCCGAGGCCCGGGGCGCCTGCCGTTGCCGCCCGCACGCGCACGCCCCGGGTGCCTTTATCCGTTGGCCCCGGGGCGACCGGCGGGAATTTCCGCTCGCCCCGCCCGGCCAAATCCGCTAGTAATGGTTTAACGTTGAACTAACGCCCAGCGCGACGGAGGGCCAGACCCATGGCAGCCAGAAAGACCGCCACGAAATCAAACACATCAAAGGAAGAACTGCTGCATTACTACCGCGAGATGCTGCTCATCCGGCGATTCGAGGAAAAGGCGGGCCAGCTTTACGGGATGGGCCTGATCGGCGGTTTCTGCCATCTCTACATCGGGCAGGAGGCCGTTGTCGTCGGGCTCGAGGCCTGCGCCGAAGAGGGCGACAGCCGCATCACCACCTACCGCGATCACGGCCACATGCTGGCCTGCGGGATGGACCCGAAGGGCGTGATGGCCGAGCTTACGGGCCGCGAGGGGGGCTATTCCCGGGGCAAGGGCGGCTCCATGCACATGTTCTCCAAGGAAAAGCGGTTCTACGGCGGCCACGGTATCGTCGGTGCCAATGTGCCGCTAGGTGCGGGGCTCGCCTTCGCCGACAAGTATCGCGGCAATGACCGCGTCACCTTCACCTATTTCGGCGACGGCGCCGCCAACCAGGGCCAGGTCTACGAGACCTACAACATGGCGATGCTGTGGGACCTGCCGGTGATCTTCGTGATCGAGAACAACAAATATGCCATGGGCACCAGCGTTCAGCGCGCCACCAAATCCCCAAGCCTGTGGGAACGCGGCGCCGCCTATGGCATCCCGGGCCAGGAGGTCGACGGGATGGACGTGCTCGCGGTCAAGGCGGCGGGCGAAAAGGCCGTGGCCCACTGCCGCGCCGGCAAGGGCCCCTATATCCTCGAGGTGATGACCTACCGCTACCGCGGCCATTCCATGTCGGATCCGGCCAAATACCGCACCCGCGACGAGGTCCAGAAAATCCGCGAGGAACGCGACGCGATCGAACATGTGCGCGAGCTTCTGCTGACCGGCAAGCACGCCGGCGAGGACGATCTCAAGGCCATCGACCGCGAGATCAAGGATATCGTGAACGGCGCCGCCGACTTCGCCAAGGAAAGCCCGGAGCCCGATCCCGAGGAACTCTGGACCGACGTCTACGCCGACGAAGCGGTGTAAGGGGGAAACTGACATGGCCACCGAAATTCTCATGCCCGCCCTCTCGCCCACGATGGAGGAAGGCACGCTGGCGAAATGGCTCGTCAAGGAGGGCGACAGCGTGTCTTCCGGCGACATCCTCGCCGAAATCGAGACCGACAAGGCCACGATGGAATTCGAGGCCATCGACGATGGCACCATCGGCCGGCTGCTGGTCTCCGAAGGCAGCGAAGGGGTGAAGGTCAACACCCCCATCGCCGTCCTGCTCGACGAGGGCGAAGGCATGGAGGATGCCGCCCCCCCGGCGCCCGAGGCCGCGCAAGCGGCCGACGCGGGCAACGAGGCGGCGCCCGAAGGGCGCTCCGAGGCGCCCGCCGCCCCGGCCAAGGCCGCTGCTGCATCACAACAGCCCCCGGAAACCGACACCTCGCCTGACTGGCCCGAAGGCACGACCATGAAGACCCAGACGGTGCGCGAGGCCCTGCGCGATGCCATGGCCGAAGAGATGCGTGGCAACGACGATGTCTTCATCATGGGCGAGGAGGTGGCCGAGTATCAGGGCGCCTACAAGATCACGCAGGGGCTGCTGGACGAATTCGGCGCCCGCCGCGTGATCGACACGCCCATCACCGAGCATGGCTTCGCCGGCATCGGTGTCGGCGCGGCCTTCGGCGGGCTGCGCCCGATCGTGGAATTCATGACCTTCAACTTCGCCATGCAGGCGATCGACCAGATCATCAATTCGGCGGCCAAGACGCTCTACATGTCCGGTGGCCAGATGGGCTGCCCCATCGTCTTCCGCGGCCCGAACGGCGCGGCGGCCCGCGTCGGCGCCCAGCACAGCCAGTGCTACGCCGCGTGGTATGCCCATATCCCCGGCCTCAAGGTGGTGCAGCCCTATTCGGCCGCCGATGCCAAGGGCCTGCTGAAACAGGCGATCCGCGATCCGAACCCCGTGATCTTTCTGGAAAACGAAATCCTCTACGGCCGCAGCTTCGAGGTGCCGCAGCTTGACGATTTCACCATCCCCTTCGGCAAGGCCAGGATCTGGCGCGAAGGCACGGATGTCACCATCGTCAGCTTCGGCATCGGCATGACCTATGCGCTCGAGGCTGCCGAACGGCTGGAAAAGGACGGCATCTCCGCCGAGGTGATCGACCTGCGCACCCTGCGCCCGATGGACACCGCCACCGTCGTGAAATCGGTGATGAAGACCAACCGCTGCGTCACCGTGGAAGAAGGCTTTCCCGTCGGCGCCATCGGCAATCACGTCAGTTCCGTGATCATGCAGGAGGCCTTCGACTGGCTCGACGCGCCGGTAATCTGCTGCACCGGCAAGGATGTGCCGATGCCCTATGCCGCCAATCTCGAAAAGCTCGCACTGGTCACCACCGACGAGGTCGTGGACGCCGTGCGCCGCGTCACCTATCGCTGACAGGAGGCCGCAAGATGCCCACGGAAATCCTGATGCCCGCCCTGTCGCCCACGATGGAAGAGGGCACACTGGCGAAATGGCTGGTCAAGGAAGGCGACAGCGTGTCCTCCGGAGACCTGCTGGCCGAGATCGAGACCGACAAGGCCACCATGGAATTCGAGGCCGTGGATGACGGCACCATCGGCAGGATCCTGGTCGCCGAGGGCAGCGAGGGCGTCAAGGTCAACACCCCCATCGCCGTCCTGCTCACCGAGGGCGAAAGCGCCGATGACATCGAAAGCGGCGACAGTGGCTCCGGCTCCGGCTCCGGCTC
>SKUV01000119.1 GCA_007129775.1 Paracoccaceae bacterium
CGGGCTGGCGGAGCGCCGGACCTCGCAGGCCATGGCCCGAGGTGCGGCGTTTCCGAAAAAAAGAAATCGGAGCAATGGATTGCCCCGATTTCCTGATGTGATGCATGAGCTTTCTCAGCTGCAGCCGCTCGTGGCCCCGCAGGTGTTGCACTTCATGCAGGTGCCGTTTCGGACCAGCGTGTAGTTGCCGCATTCGCCGCAGGGGTCGCCCTCGTAGCCCTGCATCCGGGCCTTGGCGCGGGGGTCGATCGTGGCGACGGTGAGGGTTTCGCTTTCCTGCACCGACTGGTAGGCCACGGTCGCCGCGCCACCGGCCAGCGCGGTGGGCGCTGCGATGCCGCCACCGCCCTGAAAGACCACCAGTTCCTGCGGCAGGCGCTTGCGCAGATAGCCGGTGGAGCTGATCTGGCGCAGCACCTCCAGCCCGCGGCTGGCGGCCGCGTCGCCGACTTCGGCGACATTGCTCTTGCCCTCGCCCTCGCCGCCGCCGAGATCGTCGAAGCTGGCGCCCTTGGGCTTCACATGGGCCAGATCGGTGCGGTCGAGATAGCTGATCGCCAGTTCGCGGAAGATGTAGTCGAGGATGGAGGTGGCGTTCTTGATGCTGTCATTGCCCTGCACCATCCCCGCCGGCTCGAACCGGGTGAAGGTGAAGGCGTCCACGAATTCCTCCAGCGGCACGCCGTATTGCAGCCCGACCGAGATCGCGATGGCGAAATTGTTCATCATCGCCCGGAAGCCTGCGCCTTCCTTGTGCATGTCGATGAAGATCTCGCCCAGCCGGCCGTCGCCGTATTCGCCGGTGCGCAGATAGACCTTGTGGCCCCCCACGATGGCCTTTTGCGTATAGCCCTTGCGCCGTTCGGGCAATTTCGACCGGCCGCGCGCGACTTCCTTGACGATGACCTTCTCCACGATCTTTTCGGCCAGAACCTGCGCCTTTTCGGAGGTGGAGCCGGTGGCGAGCACCTCTTCGGCCTCCTCGTCATCCTCCACCAGCGCGGCGGCGAGCGGCTGGCTGAGCTTGGAGCCGTCGCGGTAGAGCGCATTGGCCTTCACCCCCAGCGACCACGACAATTCGTATGCCGCCAGCGTTTCCTCGATCGTCGCGGAATTGGGCATGTTGATCGTCTTGGAAATGGCGCCCGAGATGAAGGACTGCGCCGCCGCCATCATGTGGATGTGGCTTTCCACCGACAGGAAGCGCTTGCCCTTGCGGCCGCAGGGGTTGGCGCAATCGAAGACGGAATAGTGTTCCGGCTTCAGATGGGGCGCGCCTTCCAGTGTCATCGTCCCGCAGACATGGTCATTCGCGGCCTCGATCTGCGCCTTGGTGAAGCCCAGATGCCGGAGCAGGTCGAAATCGTGGTCGTTGAGCTTTTCATCCGGGATACCAAGGGTTTCGCGGCAGAACTTCTCGCCCAGCGTCCATTGGTTGAAGACAAAGCGGATGTCGAAGGCGGAGGGCAGCGCGGCCTCCACCTTGGCGATCTCGGCCGGGCCGAAGCCGTGGCCGATCAGCGCGGTGTGGTTGATGCCCGGCGACTGTCCGAGGCTGCCGTGGCCCACGGCATGGGCCACGATCTCGGCAATCTCGGCCTGGCGGTAGCCCAGTTTCGCGAGCGCCGCCGGCACCGACTGGTTGATGATCTTGAAATAGCCGCCGCCGGCCAGTTTCTTGAACTTCACCAGCGCGAAATCGGGCTCGATCCCGGTGGTGTCGCAATCCATCACCAGTCCGATCGTGCCGGTGGGGGCGATTACCGTGGCCTGCGCGTTGCGATAGCCGTGGGCTTCGCCCAGACGCACCGCCTCGTCCCATGCCGAGCGGGCGAGCCCCACGAGACCGGCATCGGGGCAGTTGTCGGCATCGAGCGCGACCGGCGCCACATTCACCCCCTCATAGCCGGGGGCGCCGCCATGGGCCGCGCTGCGGTGGTTGCGCATCACCCGCAGCATCTGCGCGGCGTTGCGTTCATAGCCCGGGAAGGGGCCCAGTTCGGCCGCCATCTCGGCCGAGGTGGTGTAGCTCACGCCCGTCATCAGCGCCGTCAGCGCGCCGCAGATCGCCCGGCCCTCGGGGCTGTCATAGCCCAGCCCCATGTTCATCAGAAGCCCGCCGATATTGGCATAGCCCAGCCCCAGCGTGCGGTAATCATAAGAGCGTTGGGCGATTTCCTTCGACGGGAATTGCGCCATCATCACGCTGATTTCCAGCGTGATGGTCCACAGCCGCGTGGCGTGGATATAGGCCTCGGCATCGAACCGCGCGCCGTCATAGAAGGTCAGCAGGTTCATCGAGGCGAGGTTGCAGGCGGTGTCGTCCAGAAACATATATTCCGAACAAGGGTTGGAGCCCCGGATCGGCCCGTCCGCCGGGCAGGTGTGCCAGGCGTTCACCGTGTCATGGAACTGGATGCCCGGGTCGGCGCAGGCCCATGCGGCATGGCCGATCTGGTCCCACAACTCGCGCGCCTTCACGGTCTTGGCCACCTTGCCGTCGGTGCGCCGGATCAGCGCCCAGTCGGCATCATCCTTGACCGCCTGCAGGAAGGCGTCGGTCACCCGCACCGAATTGTTGGAATTCTGGCCCGATACGGTGACATAGGCCTCCGAATCCCAGTCGGTGTCATAGGTGGGAAACTCGATGCTGGTGAATCCCTGCCGCGCGTATTGCAGGATGCGGTTGGTATAGGTGTCGGGGATCATCGCGCGCTTGGCCGCGCGGATGGCGCCCTTCAGCGCGTCGTTTTTCGCCGGGTCGGTGGCATCGTCGATGGTGCCGTCCCATGCGGCGATGGCGGCGAAGATGTCGTTCAGCCGCGCCTCATGGGCCTTGGAGCCGGCCACGAGGCTCGCGACCTTCTGCTCCTCGATGACCTTCCAGTTGATGAAGTCCTCGATATCGGGGTGATCCATGTCGCAGATCACCATTTTGGCCGCGCGCCGGGTGGTGCCGCCCGACTTGATCGCCCCCGCCGCGCGGTCGCCGATCTTGAGAAAGCCCATCAGCCCCGAAGACCGGCCGCCGCCCGACAACGGCTCTCCCTCGCCGCGAAGGCCGGAAAAGTTGGTGCCGGTGCCCGAGCCGTATTTGAACAGCCGTGCCTCGCGCACCCAAAGGTCCATGATGCCGCCGTCGTTGACCAGATCGTCCGAGACCGACTGGATGAAGCAGGCATGCGGCTGGGGATGTTCGTAGGAAGATTTGGATTTCACCAGCTTGCGGGTGAACGGGTCCACATAGAAATGGCCCTGGCTCGGCCCGTCGATGCCATAGGCCCAGTGCAGGCCGGTGTTGAACCATTGCGGCGAATTGGGCGCGGCCATCTGGCGGGCCAGCATCACGCGCATCTCGTCGAAATAGGCGCGGGCATCGGCCTCGGTGGTGAAATAGCCGCCCTTCCAGCCCCAGTAGGCCCAGGCGCCCGCCAGTCGGTCGAAGACCTGCCGCGCGCTGGTCTCGCCGCCGAAACGCGCCTCTTCGGGCAGTTTCGCCAGCGCGTCATGGTCGGGGACGGAGCGCCACAGGAATTCCGGCACGCCCTTTTCGCGCACCTTCTTCAGTCGCGCCGCGACCCCGGCCTTGCGGAAATATTTCTGCGCCAGGACGTCCGAGGCGACCTGCGACCAGCCCTCGGGCACTTCGACCTTGTCGTTGTGAAAGACGATCGTGCCGTCGGGGTTGCGGATTTCCGAGACGGTGGTGGTGAAGGCCACCGCGGCATAGGCGTCCTGTCCCTCGGTGGTGAATCTGCGCTCGATCTTCATGGTTCCTGTCCCCTTGGTTTGCCCATATGCGGCGGCTCGCCCGCCCCTGCTTCGGCCGGCCGGCAGGC
>SKUV01000260.1 GCA_007129775.1 Paracoccaceae bacterium
GGAGCCTGCCCCGGAGCCTGCCCCGGAGCCTGACGCGGCGTTCACCGGGCCGGCGGGAATTGCACCATTGCGAAGGCGTGGCGCCGCCGCAGGCTCCCTTAGCGCCCGTCCCGGGCGTCTGACAGCGCGCCGGGCAGGGCGTCTGCGAACGCATCCAGATCTGCTGGCGTGCCGGCGCTCACCCTGATGCAGCGGTCGAGCGGCGCGACCCCGGGCATCCGCACGAATATGTCGCGCGCCATCAGCCCGCGCAGCACGGCGCGCGCGAAATCCCCGTCACGGCCGCAATCCATCGTCACGAAATTGGTGGCCGACGGCAGCGCGGCCAGCCCGTGCCCCTCTGCGATCCCGGCCAGCCGACCGCGCGCGCTGGCGACCCGCTTCTGCACCTGCGCCAACCAGTCGGCATCCTGCAACGCCGCCAGCGCCCCGGCCTGACTGATGCGGGAAATGCCGAAATGGTTGCGCACCTTGTCGAAAGCCGCGATCAGTGGGGCCGTGCCGATGGCATAGCCCACCCGGGCGCCGGCCAGCCCGTGCGCCTTGGAAAAGGTACGCAGCCGGATCACGCGCGGATCTTCCGGCGTCAGGGGCGGGATCGTGCCCGCCGGCGCGAATTCGCAATAGGCCTCGTCGAGCAGCAACAGCGTGCCCGGCGGCATGTTGTCGATCATCGCGCCGATGGTGGCCGCGCTGTGCCAACTCCCCATCGGGTTGTCGGGGTTCGAAAGATAGAGAATCCGGGCGCGCACCGCCGCAGCGGCCTCGATCAGCGCCTCGGGGTCTTCGTGATCGTCACGAAACGGAACGCGGTGCAGCACCCCTCCGAAGCCCGCCACATGGTAGTCGAAGGTCGGATAGGCCCCCGCCGAGGTGACGACCGCGTCGCCCGGCTCCACCAGCAGCCGCACGAGGTTGCCCAAGAGCCCGTCGATCCCCTCGCCAAGGGTGATGTTGGCGGGATCGATGCCGTGATGGGCGGCCAGTGCGGAGCGCAGATCGTGGTTTTCGCTGTCGCCATACATCCATGCCTCGGCGGCAGCCGCGCGCATGGCGGCGATGGCGCCGGGCGCGGGGCCGAAGACGCTTTCATTCGCGCCCAGACGCGCCCGGAACCGCCGGCCCGAGGCGCGCATATGCGCTTCTGGCCCGACGAAGGGCACAGTCGCGGGCAGATCGGCGACGATACGGGTGAACCTTGGCGCATGGGGCATGGTCGGGCTTTTCCTGTCTCTGCCCGGCGGCGCCGGGCCTGTTTTCGCTCTGCGGCCGCCATAGTCAATTCGGGGCCAGAATACGAGGCCCGAGCCGCGACCGGGGCAATGTCCCGCTGACAGGCTGACGCGAAGTTACCCGCCGGGGTGCGACAAATGCGCCAACTTCCTCTGGTGTCGGGCCCTCACTTCCCATATTCCACCTGTTGTTCACGGCGGCGCCTTGCCGCCGGCCCGCACTGCTGAACTGCACCTGGCGCCGGGGAACCACCGGCTTCGTCATCGTGATGGACAAGACCACCCTGCGGCTACTGATCGCCGACGACCATGAACTGGTTCTGGACACGCTTGCGCATTTTCTGAATGCGCAGGACGGTATCTCCGTCACCACCGCGCAATCGCAGCCCGAAGTGCTGGAGCGGATCGCCCAGGATCCGCCATTCGACCTTGTGGTGCTGGATTACCAGATGCCGGGGATGGACGGGCTCGACGGGCTTACAGCGACGCTGTCTGCAAGCCCGGCACGGGTTGCTGTCATGTCCGGCAGCACCGGTTGGCCGCTGATCGAGCGGGCGCTTGAGCGCGGCGCCCATGGCTTCATCCCCAAGACCCTGCCGGCGCAATCATTCCTCGACGCCGTGCGCCGCATCGTCGCCGGCGAGGTTCATGTGCCGGCCGAGGGCCTGACGAGTGCCGGCCCGCAGGAGGCCGCCGCCTTCAAGCCCGTGGAACTGGATGTGCTGATACATCTGTGCGAGGGCCGGCCGAACAAGGCGATCGCCCATGCGCTCGGACTGACCGAAGTCACGGTCAAGATGCATGTGAAATCGATCTGCGGAAAACTGGGCGCGGCCAACCGGACCCAGGCGGTGATCATCGCCAAACGCGAGCACATCATCTGAAGCGGCGGGCCGCAGCGCCGCGGCCCTGAAAGCCGTCCGCGCCATCGCAACACGAGCGCTGCTTCGCGGCGGTCACCGGGCAGGCCGGGAGTGGGCGTTGCAATGTTGGCAAGCCGCTGATCGAAAGCATCGGCTGCGCAGGAACACCGATGCGCCCAACGTCACGGCGGCAAGGCCCTGCACCAGGCTTCCGGCCTCAGCGCGCGGCGCCGCCGAAGCCATCCCGCCATTCGGCCCGGCGTGCCCAGACCTCTGCCCAGATCGCCGCCTGTTCCGCCAGACGTTCCGAGCGGCGCAGCCGGGCACCGAGCCCGTAGCCGATACGCCGCGACAAGGGCCAGAGCCGGAACAGCCACAGCCCGGCAGCGCGGCTGCGGCGCGGGAAGTGCCGCGCGATAAGTTCCATCTTGGCGCGCATCAGCCGCACCACCTTGTCCGACCGCACCGCCTGACTGGCGCCGCCGTGGTGGATGATCGTGGCCTCGGGCGTCACCATCGGGCGCGCGCCCAGCGCGGCAGCGCGCAGGCACAGATCCACCTCTTCGCCATACATGGTGAAGGCGGGATCGAACCCGCCCAGACTGTCCCAGAACTCGCGCCGGATCAGCAGAAAACACCCCGTGACGATATCGACACTGCGGACAGTGTCCCGGGGCCAGTCACCGTAGAATTCCGAATTGAAAAGCGCCGAGCCCCGGAAAACCCGGTTGAGCCCCGTCACCCGGCAGAACACCGACCAGAGCGTCATCCGCGCAAAGCACGAGGTCGGGTTCAGCGTGCCATCGGCGTAAAGCGTGCGGCCGCCCCAGATGCCGGCTTGCGGGTGGGCGCGGGCAAAGGCCATGACCCGGTCGATCGCGCCCCCCAGCACCACGGTATCGGGGTTCAGCAGCAACAGCCACGGCGCCCGGGTATGGGCGAGAGCGATCTCATGCGCCGGCCCGAAGCCGTGGTTCACCTCCTCGCGGATCAGGCGGATATCGGGATGGGCCCGGGCGATGGCCTCGGCCGAGCCGTCGGTGGAGGCATTGTCCACGACGATGATCTCGTGCGGCAAGCGGGTCTCGGAACGTGCCGAGGCGATGGCCGCGAGCGTCATCTCGCGCGTGTTGAAGCTGATGATGATGATCGCAAGATCGGGGGTTTCGCCGGGGCGGGGCGCCGGCTCTGCACCCGCCGCCGGGGCGGTTCTGGCCGCTGTCTGCGCGGTCTGCTCCGTCATGGCAGGCTCCCTCCGCCTTTGCGCCAGCCCTCGGCAAGGGCGCGGCGATCGGCCCCGAAGGCCAGTTGCAGCATCCGCCGGGCGCGATGCAGCCGGATTCGCCACAGCACGCCAAAGGCGGCCAGCCGCTGGTCGCGCCCGCTCAGCCGGTCGCTGCGCGCGATGCGCAGCGCCTCAGGCAGGGGCGAGGCGGCGACGGCCAGCGCCCGCAGACCCCAGCGCAGCCATGCCCCCGCACCCCGGACCTGCGCGAAATCATGGGCCACCACCCGGTCCCATTTCCGCGCCAGTTCGGCAAGGCTCATTCGCGCCGGTGTCAGGATCAGTGCATCGGGCAGATAGGCCATAGGGATACCCAGCGCATGGGCGCGCTGGCCCCAGTCGCGATCTTCGGCCATGTCGAGCCCGCAAAAGCCGCCCACACGGCCGAAGACTTCGGCCCGCATGGCGAGGTTGAGCGTCGCCGCATAGCGGTCGCGCCGGATATAGAGCGACTGGCGGTAGCCATAGACCATCTCGAAGGCCTCGATCGCATCGGGCCGCGGCCCGCGCAGGGCGATCCCCACCGCCCCGCCGATCACCGGCGCGGCATCCGGGCGGGCGAAATGTCGGGCGATGGCCGCGATCCAGCCGGGATCGGCGATACCGTCGGAATCGGTGAAGGCCAGCACCCCGCCCCGCGCCACCGCGGCGCCGGCATTGCGCGCGGGCCCCGGGCCGGGCTCGGGCTGTGACACGACGCGCAGGCCGGGACGGCCGAGAATCGTCGCCGGCAGCGGTGCGCGCGAGCCGTTGTCGGCCACGATCACCTCGACGCGCACTCCGTGGGCCTCCTGCGCCTCCAGACTGTCCAGAAGCCGCGCCAGCGCCTCTGGCTGGTCCAGATGGGGCACGATAACGCTGATGTCAGGCGCTTCCGCGCCAACAGGCGGGGCCGGTTCGCTTGGGGCCGGTTCGCTTGGGGCCGGTGTCATGCGAGGGGCCTAGCGCGCCGGCTTGCGGCCGATGGGCAGCGCCTCGTGCGGGTTGAGGTGCAGCGCCGCGGCGCGCGCGGTGTCGGCGACATAGGGCTCGTAAAGCGCGGCCTCAAAGCCCGCTTCGGCCATCCTGTGCAGGAAATCGTCGCGATCATAGATGCGCACATGATCCCACTGGCCAAAGCGGCGGTCCTGTTCGGCGGGGTCCGAAATGCCCGGTTCTTCCTCGGTGCCCTTGCCGTCCATCGCGTAGGGCGTAAGCAGCAGCGCCCGCCCGCCGGGCCGCAGGATGCGGAACAATTCACGAAAAGCGGCGCGGTCGTCGGGGATATGCTCCAGCACATGGCTGCAGATGATGACGTCGAATGACTCGTCGGGGAAGGGGGCGGCGGTCAGATCGGCCGACTGTATCCCCTCAATATGGCGATAGCGCGCGGCGTCGATATCGGTGGCCACGTAATCCACCTGCGGCTGGCGCCTGAGCCACAGGTAAAGCCCGTAATCCGGCGCCACGTGCAGCACCCGCGCGGGCGTCCGGCCGATGCCCGCCTCGGTCGCGAGGTAATACATCATCATCCGTGTGCGGTCGGCCCCGTGGCAGACCGGGCAGCGGTCACGCTCGCGCCGCATCCCGCCGACGACCTTGCGCGCCTCCAGCACCTCCGCGCCGCCGCCATGGGCGCGGTATTCTCGGATACTGCTCTGACACAGGGGGCAGCGATGGGCGGCGCCGTAGAAAAGCGCCTTGCGCAGCCCGAACCGCACGGGCTGGGGCAGGATGTTGGTGAAGGTTCGTAAACGGGCCATGGGTCTCGCTCCGGTCGGATCGGGCGCAGAAAGCCGGAGCAAGGTGATCAAATTATGTCGGAACTGGGGGGATACGGCGAAGTCGCGTCCGGCCCGGTCATACTTCCCCGGTCATACTTCGGGCGCCACGCGGTAGTGATAGGCGGTGACCTCTGTCATGCCCAGCCCCTCGTAAAGGCCGCGCGCGGCCGCGTTCTGCTCGGTCACCGCAAGGGCGAGCCACGCCGCCCCCTCGCCCGCGGCCCAGTCGGCGGCGCCCTGCATCAGGTTGCGCGCCGCGCCCTTGCGCTGCAGCGCCGGTGCGACCTGCATCGCATGCAGCATGGCAATACGCCCGTGGCATGCGACAAAGGCCACCCCCGCCGGGCGATCGGAGATGCGCGCCAGAAGCGCGGTCTTCGGCCCGGTCACCCGCGCCATCACCGCCTGCCGCGCGTCCCCGATGCCATGGTCGGCCCAGATCCGGCGCTGGATCGCCAGCGGCGGCCAGAGCGGAAAATAGCGCAGCCCCGCCGGTTCCTCCGACCGCAAGTGGCCCACCGGCGCGGCAAGCAGGATCGTCGGGTCATGCCGGGCATAGCCCCGCGCCGCCAGCAGATCATCGAGCGCGCCATCCCACGGGCAGGCCCCGGACCGCAACCGGAAGACCGGCCGCCGCCCCGCCGCGCGCAGCGCCGCCTCTGCCGCATCAAGCGCGCCCTCATCCGCCGGCGCCTCGGCCGTGGCGGCCGTTACCCGCCCGCCGCCGCCTTCAGCGCCCTCGCGCAGGGCGAAGGGTCCGATCCTGCGCACTGCTTCCGGGGGCCAAGTGGCGTCCAGCGCGGCGATGTATTCGGCCGGGGCAGGCGGGTCGGGCGAAGCGGTCACCGCCGCACATCCTCGGGAAACATCGCGGCCAGCCGCAGGATCGCGGCATCCACCGCGGCCCGGTCCTCGCCCCGGATGACGATCTGGGCGCCGAGCACGCCGTCACGCTGAAACGGGTAGGACCCCATGGACAGGCCCGGAAACTCGCGCGCCAGGCCACTCAACGGCGTGGCGATCTCGCCCTCGCCGCGCTCGATCCGCAGGCTCTGGGAATAGAGCGGCGTGCCCCCGGTCAGCCCCGGCAGGACAGAGGCGAGCATGGCCTCGAAAATCGCCGGCACCCCGGCCATCACATGGACATTGCCGATGCTGAAGCCCGGCGCCGCCGAAATCGGATTGTCGATCAGGCAGGCGCCCTCGGGGATGCGGGCCATGCGCAGCCGCGCGGCGTTCAGCTCCCCCCCGCTGCGTTCGTAATGCTGTTCCAGCAGGGCGCGGGCATCGTCGCGCACATCGATCGCCACGCCGAAGGCGGCGGCCACGGCATCGGCGGTGATGTCGTCATGGGTCGGCCCGATCCCGCCCGAGGTGAAGACATGCGCCCATTTATCCCGCAACGCGTTCAGCGCTGCCGCGATGGCATCGTGATCGTCGGGCACGATGCGGACCTCGCACAAATCGATCCCGTGGCGTGACAGCGCGCCGGCCAGATGGTGCATGTTGGCATCGCGCGTGCGGCCCGACAGGATCTCGTCGCCGATCACCAGCATGGCGGCGGTGGGGTTGGGCATGGTCTTCGCGCTCCTCGTCGGATTTCCGGTCTGGCCGGGCGGCTTGCCGCGCTGGCTCCGGTTTTCTATAGGTCCGGGCGATGCGCTTTCAAACCCCCCTCGTGCCCGCGCGGCTGATCCGCCGCTACAAGCGATTTCTTTGCGATATGGTGCTGGAGGCGACGGGGCAGGAGGTCACCGCCCATTGCCCCAACCCCGGGGCCATGATCGGGCTGGCGGAGCCGGGCCTGCGCTGCTGGCTGGAGCCCAATGACGACCCCAGGCGCAAGCTGCGCTTTGCATGGCGGCTGGTGGACCTGCCGGGCGGCCACCGCGCCGGCATCGACGCGACACTGCCCAACCGGCTGGTGGCCGGGGCGCTGCAGGCCGGGCGCATCGCCGAGCTGACAGGATATGCCGACATCCGTGCCGAGGTGCGCTATGGCGCGCGCTCGCGGGTGGATTTCCTGCTGTCGGGCGGCGCGGGGCCGCCGGTCTGGCTGGAGGTCAAGAACGTCCATCTGCGCCGCGGCGATGACTGGGCCGAGTTTCCCGATTGCGTCACTGCGCGCGGCACGCGCCACCTGCGGGAGCTGGCGCAGCGCGTGGCGGCGGGCGATCGGGCGGTTATGCTCTATGTGGTGCAACGCAGCGATTGCGCGCGACTGCGCATCGCCGGCGATCTCGACCCTGCATATGCCACCGCCTTCGACGCAGCCCGCGCCGACGGGGTCGAAATGCTGGCCTATGGCACCACGCTCTCGCCGCAGGGCGTGGCAATTGCCGGGCCGATTGCGGTCGATCCGGGCCCGCAACACATCCCGCCGGCGTGACACCGCACGCCGGCGCAGGTCAGAGCGTGATGCGGTTGAGCAGATGAAACAGCCCCGCCGACAGCAGCGCCGCCGCCGGCACGGTGACCACCCAGGCCGCGATGATGGTCAGGAAATGCGACCGGCGGACCAGCTTGCGCCGCGCCCGTTCCTCTATCGGCAGGCCGCCGGTGCCACGATCCTTGCGCAGAACGTTCTCGGCATACCATTCGCGAAAGAACCCGACGCCGAAGATTCCGCCGATGGCGATATGGGTCGAACTCACGGGCAGGCCCAGCCACGAGGCGATGATCACCGTGATCGCCGCCGCCAGCGCCACGCAATAGGCTCGCATGGCGTTGAGCTTGGTGATCTCGCTGCCCACCATCCGGATCAGCTTGGGGCCGAACAGGATCAGCCCCACCGACAGGCCCACCCCGCCGATCAGCATGACCCAGAGCGGGATGGTCACCCGGTCCGCGCCTTCGCCCTCCTGCACCGCATGCACAATCGCGGCGAGCGGGCCCACTGCGTTGGCCACATCGTTGGCGCCATGGGCAAAGGACAACAGGCCCGCCGAAAACACCAGCGGGATCGCGAAAAGCGCCTTGAGCGAGCGGTTCCGGTTTTCGAGCCCCTCGCTCTGGCGCGCGATCACCGGACGCATGGCGAAGGTCATCGCCACGCCGACAACCACCCCGATCAGAACGGCGGTGCCAAGGTCGATCCGCACGATCCGGTTCACGCCCTTGATCGCCAGATAGGTGGCGAAAGTGCCCGCCATCACCCCGATCAGCACCGGCACCCAGACCCGCGCTGCCGCGATCTTGTCGGGCACATAGATGATGCGGGCATTGATGAAGGCCAGAAACGCCGCCGCGATCACCCCACCCATGAGGGGCGAGATCACCCAGCTTGCCGCGATGGCCGCCATCGTGGGCCAGTTCACCGCCGCGAACCCGGCCGCGGCGATCCCTGCCCCCATCACACCGCCAACGATGGAATGGGTGGTCGAGACCGGCGCGCCGATCAGGGTGGCGAGGTTGATCCACAGCGCCGCGGCCAGCAACGCGCCCATCATCGCCCATATGAAGGTCTGCCCGTCGGCCACGCTTTCGGGCGCGATGATCCCGCGCGACACGGTGCCGACCACCTCGCCGCCCGCCAGCAGCGCGCCGGCGGTTTCGCAGATCGCCGCGATCACCAGCGCACCGCCCAGCGTCAGGGCGCGCGCGCCCACCGCCGGGCCCATGTTGTTGGCCACATCGTTGGCCCCGATGTTCAGCGCCATATAGGCGCCGATAACCGCGGCGATGACGACCACATAGCCCATCGGCTCGCCACCCGCGAAGACCATCGCGGCCAGCCCGACCACCACCATGAAGGCCAGCGCGATGCCGGGTGCGACCAGCGGGCGTGCCACCGACTGGGTCGCCAGTTCCAGTGCCCCGATCCGCCCGAGGTCGGTATCGAGGGTCTTGACGGGTTTGTCCGGGGAGATCTGGGTCACGCCTGGCCCTGCTGCGGCGGTCTTGTCATGGAACCGTTACAATCCGACGGACCCTTAGCGCCGAACCGACGGCGCGGCAAGCCTGCGCGGCTCTAGCAGGCAGTCCCGGCTCAGATCGCCCGCAGCAGCGCCTTCAGATCCGGCTCCTGAACCATTTTCGCCGCGCGCGACGGTGTGACCCATTTGCGCCTGCGCTGCCCGGCTTCCTTGAAATCGTCGTCGATGCCCGTCACGTCCACCCGGTAAACATACACCTGACACCGCAGCCCGAGGCCGCCGTCGGTCATCTTGCGGCCGAAATAGCTGCCCACCGGCTCTGCGCTGACGTACCCGCGCACGCCGGCCTCTTCCCACGCTTCGCGCGCGGCGGCTTCGGCGAGGGTCTTGCCCTTCATCGGCCAGCCCTTTGGCAATATCCAGCGCCCCGTACCGCGCGATGTGATCACAAGCACCTCGCGCCGCTTGCCCTTTTGCCGCAGGCAAAGGGCCGCGGTCTGCAAATGTGCAGGCCGGCGCAGCATAGGCACAACAAACTGCGCCAGATTCTGGGCGATCGTCTCGTGGATCATCTGTTCGCGCGCTCTCAGGTCCCTCACAGATAACGACCGATCCTGTTGATTCAATGACAGATCGCGCCGCCGGGCAACCGGCGGCAGCAGTTGTGACCGCGTTGCCGCAAAAGGCGGCGCTTTCAGGAATCGTCCTCCTGCACCCGGCCGCGCAGTGACTTGACGCGGCCGCGCGCGGTCTTGGCGGCGATGCGCCGGCGCTGGCTGCCGAGGGTGGGGCGCGTGGCGATCCGGCGTTTCGGGGCGGCAAGCGCTGCGCGCACCAGTTCGGCCAGCCGTTCGCGCGCGATTTCGCGGTTGCGGGCCTGACTGCGCGTGTCCTCTACCCGGATGATCACTGCGCCGTCCTGCGTCCAGCGCCGGCCGGCCAGCCGCCGCAGCCGGGTCTTGACCGGGGCCGGCAGGTTCGGGCTGCGCGCCGCCTCGAAGCGCAATTCGACCGCGGTGGAGACCTTGTTCACGTTCTGCCCGCCGGGGCCGGAGGCGCGCGTGAAGGTCTCGGTCATCTCCCAGTCGGCCAGCGTGATGGTGTCATCTATGCGCAGCATGGCTTGTCTTTCGCGGCGTTTCTTTCGGGTGGCCGGCTGTCTCGAAGGAAAGGGCCGCCCCGGCGAACGGAGCGGCCCTCACGAGCTTTACAGGAGATGGGCCGGTTAGGAGCCATGGCCCAATCGGATGGTGCGCCCCTCGGGGCTGCCCTCAGGCCGCGTGCCCTCCGACTGTTCCGACACCTCTCTCCAACATCACTCTCGACACTGGACCACCTCCTTTCGACTGGTTGCTGTTAACCTGAAGCGTGGCACAGATTTCGTGTTTGTCAAAAGAAATCATGCCGCAGATTGCGTTGCCCCCCGCACGATGAGGCGAAACGGCACCAGCGCAAGCAAAGCGATGGCCAGCTTCACCCCCCAGTCGGCCACCGCAAGCGACACCCAGAGCGGCACCAGCGGCCCAAAGCCCAGCATCGGCAGCATTTCCCCGGCCCATGAGACATCGTTGCCCGGCTCCAGCCAGATCAGACTGGCGGAAAAGGCGATGGTGAAGAACAGCGCCGTATCGACTGTGGAGCCGACGAGGGTCGAGGCCAGCGGCGCACGCCACCAAGGACCGGCGCGCAGCCGGTGAAAGATCGCCACATCCAGCAACTGCGCCGTCAGAAACGCGATGCCCGAGCCCATCGCGATGCGCAGCGTCACCAGCGGGCCGAATTCGCCCACGATCTGGGTGCCGATCAGCGAACAGGCAACGCCTGTGGCGAAACCCGCCCAGACCACCTTGCGCGCGGCGGCGGGGCCATAGAGCCGGTTCATCAGATCGTTGACGAGAAAGGCGAGCGGATAGGTAAAGGCGCCCCATGTCAGCCATTGGCCGAACAGGAATTGCACGCCGATATTGGAGGCCACGACGATCGCGGCCATGGCAAGGATGCCGGGCAGATAGGTGCGGGACATGATCTTTTCCGTTTTGGCAAGGTGGTCGGAGACTTGGTCGCCGGCAGGCGACACGCCCCTCTAGCGCCTTGCCGCGGCGGGATCAAGCGGCAGGTGCCGCGGCCGGCGCGCGCGCCTCAGCGGCCGATGCGGTATTCCACCCATTCGGTGGGCATCGCCGGGTTGCGGTTGTCATCCGAAATCATGGTCAGCACCAGCGCGCCCTGCCCGTCGCGCCAGACGGCAAGCCCTTCGAGGTTGCCATAGCGCCCGCGCGGGGTTTCCAGCACCACCTCGCCGCCGGTGATCGCGTCCTCACCGATGGCAAAACGGCGCACGCGGCTGCTGAACCCCAGAACCGGGACGAAATTGCGCTCCAGCAGATAGAACGCCCCGTCGGGGCCGAAGGCCGCACCGACGGGCAGATAAAGCATGGTGCGGGTGATGCGCAGCCGGTCGTCCCATGCCCCGTCGCGAAAGCGATAGACGGGATGGTCCCCGGCGCTCCAGCCACGGGGCGGCATCTCGGGCGTGGCGTAGATCGTACCGTTGGCGTCCATCGCCATCGCCTCGATCCCGAGGTTGTTGCGCAGGCGGGCGAAATCGGGGTGGCGGGGCAGCGCCTGCCCGGGGCCGCCCAGCCTGTCATAGACCTTGACGCGGTGGTCACGCTCGAAAGCGACGAAGATGCGGCCGTCGCGCGCCACCACCACCGATTCCGCGTCGGCGTCATCGTTGCGCAGGGGTTCACCGGCGGCATTGCGCAAGGGTTCGAACGCGTCCAGACGGACAGCCGTTATGCGCCCGGCGCCATCGCGTTGCAGGCTTCCCCGCCCGATCCGGCCATTGTCGGTGACAGTGACGAAGCCGCGCCCGTCAGTCATGTGCAGACCCGAGAACTCGCCGAATTCGGGCAGATCGCTGCGCCAGACATGGCGCCCGACAAACACCGCCGCGCCGGCATCATCCGCCCGCGCGCCGTCGGCCGGCAGAGAGGCGCCGCCGGCCGCACATGCGGCCAGCAGGGACAGGGCAAGCAGGGCCCTCATGGCGCGGCCAGCACCCCGGCGCAGGATTGCGGCAGATCGGCCATGGTGAACTGGCGCGGGTGGCGAGGCCGCGGGGCGGGCGGCGGCGCGTCGGGATCACGCGGCGGCGGGTTCAGAAAATCGGTCACCCACCACATCAGCGTGTCGTCACAGCCGTCGCCGCCGTTCGACAGCTCCGCCACCGTGGGCGTCTGGGTCACGCATTCGCGCGACCCGGCCGGGCATCGCAGCCGGACGTGGAAATGAAAGTGATGGCCCGAAAAGGGGCGGATCTTTTGCAGCCATGCCCGGTCGGCCCGGGTGGCGGTGCTGCACATCTCGATCTTGACGGCGGCGGCGACAAAGATGCGATCCACCCGCGGGTCGCTGGCGGCGACGCGCAACAGCGCATGGTGCCGCGGGGTCCAGTTGGAATTGATGCTGCGCTGATCGTCGCTGCGCACCGAGATCGACGATATCCGCTCGCGCTCGGCCCGGCTCAGGTTAAGCCGCGCCGGCGGCAGCATCCAGATATCGGCATCCAGCCCGATCTGGTGGCTGGCATGGCCCGAGGTCATCGGCCCGCCGCGCGGCTGGCTGATATCGCCGATATAAAGCCCGTTCCAGCCGATGCGCTGGGCCTCGCCGCTCAGCCAGATCAGATAGTCGATCATGTCGGGATGGCCCCAGTTGCGGTTGCGCGACAGCCGCATCGCCTGCCAGCTCGGCCCCGTTTCCGGCAGTTGCACCAGCCCCGCGGCGCAGCCGCGCGCATAGCTGCCGATGGCGGCGGGGGCCTGCTGCGAGGCCGTGGGTTTCGCACCGAACAACCGGTTCGCCAGTTCCTGCGCCGCCCCCTGCGCCGGCAGGGTCAGCGCCAGCGCCAGCGCCGCGATCAGGATGCGGATGCCTGCTGCCATGCCTCGTCCCTTTCTCCGTCGGGTTTGACCCAGATTAGCAGCACAAGCCCGATTAGAAAAAGCCCGATCAGCGGCAGAACGCCCATCCGCTGGCTTTCGGTGATCTGGGTGGCCAGCGCCACCGTCGCAGGCGCCAGAAAAGCAGTGGCCTTGCCCGAGAGCGCATAAAGCCCGAAAGCCTCGGTCATCCGCGCGGGATTGGCCTGCCGCACCATCATGTTGCGCGAGGCAGCCTGCAGCACCCCGCCCCCCGCGCCGATCACGCCGCCGCAGATGAAAAAGACGATATCGGGCCAGTCAGAGCCTTCGGCGACCGGGATCAGCAGGACCATCGTGCGGTCGGTCGTCACCACGACAGAACAGACCGCGATCAGCGACAGGATCGCCACGATGATCACCGGCTTCGGCCCGAAGGCCCGGTCGGCCCGCCCGCCCAGCCAGCAAAAGACCGCCCCGGTCAGCGCCGCGGTGATCCCGAAGATGCCCAGCATCGTCACCGACCAGCCCAGCACACCGGCCGCATAGATGCCGCCGAAGGCGAAGACCCCGTTCAACGCATCGCGATAGAACATGCTGGAGCCCAGATAGGCCAGCAGGCTGGGGTATTGCGGCAGCCGTCGCAGGGTGCGCCACAAGTCCGCCAGACCCTGCCGCACCACGCCCTTGCGCGGGGGCGACGGGGGGCGCACCGGCTCTGGCACCCACAGGAAAAACGGGATCACGAAGACCAGATACCACAGGGCCGAAAACGGCCCCACCGCGCGCGTGCCCTCGCGCGCCTCGGCATCCAGCAGGCCGAACCCCGGCTCCAGCCCGAAAAACGTCCGGCCAGTGTCGCCCTCGGCCAGGAAGGCGAGCATCATCACCAGCGACACCATCCCCCCGACATAGCCGAAGGCCCAGCCGGAGCCCGAGATCCGGCCCAGTTCGACGCGCGGGCCGAGGCTCGGCAGAAACGCATTGGTGAAGATGATGCCGAATTCCAGCCCGATCATGCCGATGGCAAAGGCCAAAAGCACGATCCAGAGCGCCTCCATCTCCGGCACCGCCCACCAGAGCCCGAAGGCACCGACCACATACAGCACCGACCACAGCACGATCCACGGCCGCTTGGGCCCCCCGCTGTCGGCGATCGCCCCCAGAACCGGGGCGAGCATCGCAATCACCGCGCCGGTCAGCGCCAGCATCCAGCCCCAAAGCTGCTGCCCCGTCACCGGATCGGGTGCCACCGAGGCTGCGAAATAGGGGGCGAAGATGAAGGTCAGCAACAGGGTGTTATAGGGCTGGTTGGCCCAGTCGAAGAAAAACCACCCCCAGATGCGCCGCTTTTCTGCGCTTTTCATGCCTGCCCCTTTTCCACCCGGTCAGGGAACGCGAAACGGCGCGCCGGTGCAATTCACAAACGCCACGGGCGCGGGCGTGGCGCGCGCCTCGTGTCCCGGCCGTCACGGCTTGGCAGCAGTCCCGGGGCTGCCGGTGTCTTGGGGTGTGACCTCGGGCGGCCATGGGCGCAGGGCCTCGGCCGCGATCCAGGCCGTCACCCAATCCGGCATCGGCGGGCTATCGGCGGTATGGCCCATCGCCGCGATGGCCCGCGCCGGCGCCACGATGCCGCCCGGCGCGGTGACCGCACCGCGGGCCAGCATCTGCGTGGTGCAGATCCCGCGCCGCCAGAGCGACTGATCCACATAGAAGAAACGCTCATCCCAGCCGACCAGCCGGCTGACCATGTCGAGCCTGTCGAAGGCGCGCACCCGCTGGCGGTAGCGCACCGACACCCCGGCCAGCGCCGCACCCCAGCCCTGTGCGCGCATCGCGTCGGCAAGCCCCATCCGCGCGAAGGCCGGCACCCGGCCCATATCAAAGAGCGTCAGCGTGCGCCCGTTGTTCAGCTCGGCCCACGGGTCCAGATCCCACGGCCAGCAGATGTGCCGCGAGCGGTGCACCGCGAACAGGGGCAGTGGCGGCGCGCGGCGCGCGCGCCAGATGTGAAAACCGAAGCGGAAAAGCGGATACATGGGACGCGGCATCGCAAGGCCGGCCCGACGCGTCAAGCCTGCCTTGGCGTCAGGTCGCGCGGGGCGTCCCTGAACAGGCTGCTGAAAAACTGGATCGAGCAATTGTCTGCAAGGAAACTGCTTCTGTGCTGACATCCGGTCGGGGCGAAGAGGGCCGCGACCGACCCTGGCAGGGCGCGTCGGACCGTTGGTAAGGGTGCGCTTTATGCCTGCCAAGCAACTCCAAGTGTTGTGGAAGGCGAGACGTTGCAATGCGCCCTCCCGAGGGGAGGGTCGGGCGCTGGCCGGGCTGGCCGCCCGGGCGGGGCACTTGGCCAGCGTAGCGCAGACCAGTTTCCCGATGCCGACGACGAAACCGGCGTGGCGGGAGACTTTCGCAACAGCCTGTTAACCCTTGGGCTTAAGCGGGGCGCGGCCGACATCGCAGGCGGCCATCAGGGCCATGTTCAGCACATCGTTGGTGCTGGACCGGGTGGACAGGATCTGTATCGGCTTTTCCAGCCCGGTCAGGATCGGCCCGATCACCGTGGCCCCCGCCATTTCCTGCATCAGCTTGATCGAAATCGACGCCGAATGGCGTGCCGGCACCACGAGGATATTGGCCGGGCCGGTCAGCCGGCTGAAGGGATAATAGCTCATCGATTCCATGTTCAGGGCGACATCGACGGTCATCTCGCCCTCGTATTCGAAATCGACCCCGCGCGCATCCAGAACCTGCGGCGCCAGATTCATCTTGACGGCCCGCTCCGAGACCGGATGCCCGAAGGTCGAAAAACTGACGAAGGCCACGCGCGGCTCCAGCCCCAGTTGTCGGGCCACGCCGGCGGCGCGGATGGCGATATCGGCCAGATCATTCTCGTCGGGCCATTCGTGCACCAGCGTATCGGCCACCAGCACGATCTTGCCCCGATGCAGCAGCGCGGTGACGCCGACCGCCCCATCTGCGGCGCTGGCATCGAAGACATGATTGATCAGGTTCAGGATATAGGCAGCCTTGCGCGTGGCACCCGTCACCAGCGCGTCGCCATGGCCGTGGGCCAGCATCAGCGCGGCAAAGACATGACGATCGCGCGCGGCCAGCCGGTGCACATCCTGCCGGTCGAAGCCGCTGCGCTGCAACCGGGCATAGAGAAAATCGCGGTATTCATCGAGGTGATCGGTATTTGCGGCATTGACCACGGTAATCTCCGACATCGCCTCGGGCATGCCGGCGGCCGCAAGCCGTTCCTGCACATCGGCCTCGCGCCCCACCACTAGTGCCTGCCCGAGCCCGCCCCGGGCATAGGCGACGGCCGCGCGCAGAACGCGGTTGCTGTCGCCCTCGGCAAAGATCATGCGGGCCTGCGCGGCGCGTGCGCGGGCATGGATGCCCTGCAGCATCGCGGCCGTGGGGTCCATGCGCGATTTCAGCGAAAGCTCATAAGCCTCCATATCCACGATCGGCCGGCGCGCGGCGCCGGTATCCATGCCAGCCCGCGCCACGGAAGGCGGAATGCGATAGATCAGGCGCGGATCGAACGGCGCGGGAATGATATAGTCGCGCCCGAAAGTCAGGTTGCGGCCATAGGCCAGCGCGACCTCGTCGGGCACATCCTCGCGCGCAAGCTCGGCCAGCGCCCGGGCGCAGGCGATTTTCATCTCGTCATTGATCGCGCGGGCCTGAATGTCGAGCGCGCCGCGAAAGAGATAGGGAAAGCCCAACACGTTGTTGACCTGATTGGGGTAATCGCTGCGGCCGGTGGCGACGATGGCATCGGCGCGCACGGCATGGGCCTCTTCCGGCGTGATCTCGGGATCAGGGTTGGCCATGGCAAAGATCACCGGATCGGGCGCCATGCTTTCCACCATCGCCTGCGTCACCGCGCCTTTGGCCGAGACGCCGAGGAAGACGTCGGCGCCTTTCATCGCCTCTTCCAGCGTGCGCAGGTCGGTCTTTGCGGCATGGGCCGATTTCCACTGGTTCATGCCTTCGGTCCGGCCCTGCCAGATAACACCCTTGGTGTCGCACATGATGCAATTATCGTGCTGCGCGCCCATGGATTTGAGCAACTCCAGGCAGGCAATGCCCGCCGCCCCGGCGCCGTTCAGCACGATCCGGCAATCCTCGATCCGCTTGCCCGAAAGCTCCAGCGCATTGATCAGGCCGGCGGCGCAGATCACCGCCGTGCCGTGCTGGTCGTCATGAAAGACGGGAATGTCCATCTCTTCCTTGAGACGTTGTTCAATGATGAAACATTCCGGTGCCTTGATGTCCTCCAGATTGATCCCGCCGAAGGTCGGGCCCAGCAGGCGGACGGCGCGGATGAATTCCTCCGGGTCTTCGGTGGCGAGTTCCAGATCGATCGCATTCACATCGGCGAAGCGCTTGAACAGGACGGCCTTGCCCTCCATCACCGGTTTGGAGGCCAGCGCGCCGAGATTGCCGAGACCTAGGATCGCCGAGCCGTTGGAGATCACGGCCACGAGGTTGCCCTTGGTGGTGTAGTCATAGGCCAGGCCCGGATCGCGGGCGATCGCCTCCACCGGCACGGCGACGCCGGGGGAATAGGCAAGGCTGAGATCGCGCTGGGTCGCCATCGGGGTGGAGGGCACCACATCGAATTTCCCCGGCGTGGGTTCGGCATGATAGGTCAACGCCTCTTCGGGCGTTATGCGGGAACGGGCCATGACTTCCTCCTCCTCGAGCGGTCGAGTCATACCCATAGCCGCCCGATCCGACAAGCAGACCCTTTCGCCGGCTGCGCCCCTTCGCTAGGCTGCGTCCGGGTCACCGGATGGGGGGCAGTTTGGGCGAGGCAAAGGGCGCCGTCACGCCGATGATGGCGCAATATCTGGAGATCAAGGCGCAGAACCCCGAGGCGCTGCTGTTCTACCGGATGGGCGATTTCTACGAGATGTTCTTCGACGACGCCGTGGCGGCCGCTGCGGCGCTCGATATCGCTCTGACCCGTCGCGGCCAGCATCTGGGCGAAGATATCGCCATGTGCGGCGTGCCTGTGCACTCAGCCGAGGGCTATCTTCTGACACTGATCCGCAAAGGCTTTCGCGTGGCCATCGCCGAGCAACTGGAAGACCCGGCCGAGGCGAAGAAACGCGGATCAAAAGCAGTGGTGCGCCGCGATGTGGTGCGGCTGGTCACGCCCGGCACCCTGACCGAGGAGAGCCTGCTGGAGGCGCGGCGGGCGAATTACCTGGCCAGCTTTGCCCTGGTGCGCGAGGCCGGCGCGCTGGCTTGGGCTGATATCTCGACCGGCGAGGTTCGGGTGATGCCCTGCCCGCCGGCACGGTTGGGCGCCGAACTGGCCCGTCTCGCCCCTCGCGAGGTGATCGTGTCGGAGGCGAACGAGGCTCTGATCCGCGCAACAGTGTCGGATTCGGGCGCCGCGCTGACCCCCCTGGCGCGCGCCAGCTTTGACAGCACCGGGGCCGAGCGGCGGCTGTGTGAACTCTATTCCGTCGCGACGCTGGAGGGCTTCGGCGGCTTTGGCCGGGCAGAGTTGAGCGCGCTGGGCGGGCTGGTCGAATATCTCGACCTGACACAACGCGGACGCCTGCCCCTGCTGCTTCCTCCGGTGCGCGAGACGGCGGATCGGGTGATGCAGATCGACGCCGCCACCCGGCGGAACCTCGAATTGACCCACGGAACGGGCGGCGGGCGCGAGGGCTCGCTGCTGGCCGCGGTGGACCGGACGCTGACAGCCGCGGGCGGGCGCCTGCTGGAGCGGCGGCTGTCCAGCCCGTCGCGCGATCTGGGCACGATCCGCGACCGGCACGCTGCTGTGGGGTGGCTGGCCGATCAGCGAGAAGCGGCCGACGCTTTGCGCAAGGCACTTCGCGGCGTGCCCGATATCGACCGGGCGCTGTCGCGCCTCGCGCTCGACCGGGGCGGGCCGCGCGATCTGGCGGCGATCCGCGCGGGGCTGGCCGAGGCCGAGGTAATTGCGCAAACGATGCCCGAGGATGCACCGGCCCTGCTGGCCGAGGCCGCGGCGGCGCTGCGGCTGAATCCGGCGCTGAGCGGCTTGCTGGAGCGGGCGCTGGTGGCCGAGCCGCCGGTGCTCGCGCGGGATGGCAATTTCGTCGCCAAGGGCTTCGATGCCGATCTGGACGAGGCGCGCGCCCTGCGCGACGAGGGGCGCGGCGTCATCGCCCGGATGCAGGCCAATTACGCACAGCAGGCGGGTATCCCGTCGCTCCGCATCCGGCACAACAACGTTCTGGGGTATTTCATCGAAACCACGGCGACCCATGCCGAAAAGATGACGAAACCGCCGCTGAGTGACACATTCATCCACCGCCAGACCACTGCGAACCAGATCCGGTTTACCACGCTCTCGCTGTCGGAGATGGAGACGAAGATCCTTAACGCCGGCGGGCGGGCGCTGGAGATCGAGAAACGGATTTTCGAGGAATTGCGCGCCGCAGTGCTGGCCGAGGCGGGACCGCTGGCACAGGCTGCGCGGGGGCTGGCCGAGATCGACCTTTCCTGCGCCTTCGCCGATCTGGCTCTGGCCGAGGATTGGTGCGCGCCACAGGTGGACGAGAGCCGCGCCTTCGCCATCACCGGCGGGCGTCATCCGGTCGTCGAACGCGCGCTGCGGCGCGAGGGCACGCCCTTCGTGGCGAATGATTGCGACCTGAGCGCCGAGGGGGGCGCCGCGTCGATCTGGCTGCTGACCGGGCCGAACATGGCCGGCAAATCGACCTTTCTACGCCAGAATGCCCTGATTGCGATTCTGGCGCAGGCTGGTGCCTTCGTGCCGGCGCAAGCCGCTCAAATCGGGCTGGTCAGTCAGGTGTTCAGCCGTGTCGGCGCATCGGATGATCTGGCGCGGGGGCGGTCCACCTTCATGGTGGAAATGGTCGAGACCGCTGCGATCCTGAATCAGGCCAATGACCGGGCGCTGGTCATCCTCGACGAGATCGGGCGGGGAACGGCGACATGGGACGGGCTGTCGATCGCCTGGGCGGTGCTGGAGCATCTGCACGAGGCCAACCGCGCGCGCGCCCTCTTCGCCACCCATTACCACGAGATGACGGCACTGGCCGGGCGCCTGGACGGCGTGGAGAACGCCACCGTCGCCGTGCGCGAATGGGACGGCGAAGTGATCTTTCTGCACGAGGTGCGGCGCGGGGCGGCGGATCGCAGCTATGGCGTGCAGGTGGCGCGGCTGGCCGGGCTGCCCGACAGCGTGGTGGCGCGGGCGCGGGTGGTGCTGGAAGCGCTGGAAAAAGGCGAACGGGACGGCGGCAGCGCGGGCAAGTCGGCCGTTCTGGACGACCTGCCGCTTTTCGCCGCCCGGCCGGCAGCCGAGACCCGGGCACGGCAAGTGCCGGCGGCCCCTGCCCCGGCTCTGGATCGGTTGCGCGCCGTGCAGCCCGACGAGTTGACCCCGCGCGAAGCGCTTGATTTGCTTTATGAATTGCGCGGCATGCTGGAGGACCCGCCCGACGGCTGAGGCAACGGGTCAGCCGGGGGGCGTGGAGGCGACGCCCACCTGCGCAGGGCGCAGAAGCTGGTCGTGCAGGCGGAACCCCTCGGCCATGACCTGAATGATCTGTCCTGCAGTGAAATCGGGTACCGGAGCCTCGAACATCGCCTGATGCAGATGGGGGTCGAACATCTCGCCCGGTTCGGGGCAGATGCGCTCGACGCCATGCTTGTGCAGGATATTGGACAGTTCACGCAGCGTCAGTTCCACCCCCTCGACAAAGCCCGGCGCGGTGCCGCGCACGTCCTCCGATGCGGCCTCGAGCGCGCGGGACAGGTTGTCGTACACCGGGAGCATATCGCGCGAGAGCTTCGCGCCGCCGTAGAGAAGGCCCTCGCGCCGGTCCTTTTCGGCGCGTTTGCGGCTGTTTTCGGCATCGGCAAGCGCACGCATCAGTCGATCGCGCATGGTGTCACGCTCGGCCTCGAGTTCAGCGATGCGCGCCTCGGCCCGCAACAAGGGATCGTCCCGATCTCCGTCAGAGACGTCTTCACCGAGTTCAGGTCCGTCGTGGGACTGGGCGCCGTTCTCTGCCGCATCGCCGGCGTTGGCTGCAGAGGTATTTGCTGCGCTTTCGGCCTCGATTTCGTCCTGAGGGGCCTTTTGCGTATTGGGATTGGCCATTCTCTTCCTCTTGGTCAGGGTCCGCGATCGCTGAGCATTCTGCCCACCAGTTGCGCGGTGTAATCCACGATGGGCACGATTCGCCCGTAATTCAGCCGCGTCGGTCCGATCACGCCAACCGCACCGACAACCTTGCGTTCGGCGTTCATATAAGGAGAGACGACCAGAGAGGAACCCGTCAGCGAAAAAAGCTTGTTTTCGGCGCCGATGAAGATGCGCACGCCCTCGCCCTCTTCGGCCAGTTCCAGAAATTCGACGATGTCGCGCTTGCGCTCCAGATCATCGAAGAGGCTGCGGATGCGCGCGAGGTCTTCGGCCTCGGTCGCCGTGTCGAGCAGGTTCGAGCGACCGCGCACGATCAGCCGCTCGTGGGGTTGGCCTTCGTTTTCCCAGAGCGCGATGCCGCTTTGCACCAGATCGCGGGCGAGGCTGTCGATCTCCTGCCGGCGGGTGACGATCTCGTCCTTCATGCGGCGGCGCAGGTCGGTCAGGGTGCGGCCCTCTGCGATGGCGTTGAGGAAGTTCGCGGCCTCGCGCATGGATGAAGGAGTCTGGCCGGGGGGCGGGATAAAGACGCGGTTTTCCACATGGCCGTCGGCGAAGACGAGAACCACAAGCGCGCGCTCGGGTGCGAGGCTGACGAATTCGATATGCCGAATCGGCGCCTCGTGCTTCGGCGACAGAACGAGGCTTGCGCCCTGGGTTATGCCGGACAGCGCGGAACCGACGCGGTCGAGCAGGCCTGTGACGTCGTGATCGTTGCTGCCGAGTGTGGCGTCGAGCTTTTCGCGATCATCGGGGCCAAGGGGGGCGACTTCGAGCAGGCCATCGACAAAGAGACGCAGGCCGAGATTGGTGGGCACCCGGCCGGCCGAGACATGGGGGCTGTCGAGCAGGCCCAGAAACTCAAGGTCCTGCATCACGTTGCGAATCGTCGCGGCCGAAACTTTTTCGCTGAAATTGCGGGTGAGCGTGCGTGAACCGACGGGGTCGCCGCTGTCGAGATACCCTTCGACCACGCGGCGAAACACCTCGCGCGAGCGGTCGTTGAGTTCGGCGAGTATGGCGGCTCCGTTCCTGGTCATGCCCTTTCTCCGACGATCCACTTCAATGACGCAGCGGGATGCTGCCGTCAACGCCCGGTCGGCGGTCCACGGGACGGGTTGCGCCACCGGGCCCTCGGCCTGTATCTGGGCGCAGGCAAAGGAAAGGACAGGACATGCGCCCTTCGGGACGTGACATAAGCGCGATGCGGGCGGTTTCAATCGAGACCGGAGTGGTGAAACATGCCGAGGGCAGCTGTCTGATCAGGATCGGGGATACCCACGTTTTGTGCACCGCCTCGGTCGAGGAGCGTACGCCGCCGTTCTTGAAAAATACCGGCCTGGGATGGGTGACGGCGGAATACGGGATGTTGCCCCGGGCAACGGGCACGCGCAACCGACGCGAGGCGGCGAGTGGCAAGCAGACCGGAAGAACCGTTGAGATTCAACGCCTTATAGGTCGTTCTTTGCGTGCTGGAATCGACCGCGCAGGAATGGGCGAACGGCAGATCACCGTGGATTGCGATGTATTGCAGGCCGACGGCGGAACGCGTTGCGCCGCCATCACCGGTGGATGGGTGGCGCTTAGACTTGCCGTGACGAAGCTGATGACCGCAGGGGCCATCGCGCGCGATCCGATGCTGGACCATATCTCGGCGGTCAGTTGTGGCATCTATGCGGGGCAACCGGTGCTGGATTTGGACTACGCCGAGGACAGCGCCGCCGGCGTGGACGGGAATTTCGTGATGACCGGATCGGGCCAGTTGGTTGAGGTCCAGATGTCGGCAGAAGGGGCGACCTTTTCCCGTGATCAGATGGGTAGGCTTCTCGATCTTGCGGCGGAGGGCTCGCAGAGGCTGGTTGCCGCCCAGGCGGATGCAGTGGGGCAGCTCACGTCGTCGGAGGGTAGCGCATGAGGCGCTTCGAGGGCGACCGATTGCTGGTCGCGACACATAACCGTGGAAAACTCGAAGAGATCGCCGCGCTTTTGGCGCCATATCAAGTCACCTGTGTCGGGGCGTCGGAATTGGGGCTGGAGGAGCCGGACGAGACCGAAGACAGTTTTGTGGGCAATGCGCGCATCAAGGCGCATGCAGCTGCCCGCAGCACGGGCTTGCCTGCCCTGGCCGACGATTCGGGCATTTGCATCGATGCTCTGCGTGGGGCACCTGGTGTGTATACCGCTGACTGGGCCGAAACCGGAAGCCGGCGTGATTTCGTGGCGGCGATGACGCGAACGTGGGAGGAGCTGGAGCGCGCGAGCGCGCCCGAGCCACGGCGCGCGCAGTTTTGCTGCACCCTTGTGCTGGCGTGGCCTGATGGGGTTGATGCCGTGTTCGAGGGTGTGATGCCGGGGCGGATCGTCTGGCCGATGAGAGGAGAGCAGGGCCATGGCTACGACCCGATCTTTCAGCCCGACGGATTCGAAATCACCTTTGGCGAGATGGACCGCTGGGAGAAAAATCGCATCAGCCATCGCGCCGATGCCTTCCGGAAATTGATCTCCGGATGTTTCACATGAAACATCACGCGCCCTTCCGTGCCGCCGAAGATTGGCGTCACGGCGGCTTTGCGCTTTATGTGCATTGGCCATATTGCAGCGCGAAGTGCCCCTATTGCGATTTCAATTCTCATGTGGCGACGCGAATCGACCATAAGGCTTGGCGCACCGCATATCTGCGCGAGCTAGAGCGCGAAGCTCCACGTTTTGCGGGCCGCCGGCTGCAATCCATCTTCTTCGGAGGAGGCACGCCCAGCCTGATGGAGCCGTACACCGTCGCAGAGGTCATTCGCGGCGCGACCGATATCTGGGAACCGGCCATTGATCTGGAGGTGACGCTGGAGGCCAATCCGACGTCCAGCGAAGCGGCACGCTTTGCCGGCTTTCGTGAAGCTGGTGTGAATCGATTGTCGATAGGGGTTCAAGCGCTAGATGATACGGCATTGAAGCGTCTTGGCCGGCAGCA
The DNA here is from genome assembly GCA_007129775.1 of Paracoccaceae bacterium. Lineage (GTDB taxonomy): Bacteria > Pseudomonadota > Alphaproteobacteria > Rhodobacterales > Rhodobacteraceae > Rhodobaculum. The sequence continues at coordinate 24,113 of SKUV01000260.1, forward strand.
CGATTCCGCGACTGCACTGGCGGCTGTGGCTCTTGCAAGATCTCTCTTCGACCGGGTGAGCTTGGATCTGATTTATGCGCGACAGGACCAGACGCTGGCACAGTGGGAGGCAGAGCTGCAGCACGTGCTTGCCCTTCATCCGGATCACCTCTCACTCTATCAACTCACAATCGAACCAGAAACGGTTTTCGGGCGTCGCCATGCCGAAGGCCGTTTGACTGGTCTGCCCGATGAAGATCTCGCTGCGGATATGTACGATCTGACCGGTGATGTCTGCAGCGCCGCGGGATTGGCGGCATATGAGATTTCCAATTATTCCCGTGTCGGCGCTGCGGCACGACACAACCTCGTTTATTGGCGCTACGGAGATTTCGTTGGAATCGGACCAGGTGCCCACGGCCGTGTAATGCTTGAAGGTCACCGGTATGCGACTATCGCGGAGCGTGATCCCCTCCGCTGGCTTGGGTCGGCCCATGCCGGGCGTTCCGAACATGTTTCCTTGAACCAGCTTAATGCTTTGGAGCAGGCGGAAGAGATGCTCATGATGGGCCTTCGGCTGTACGAAGGGGTCAGCTTGTCGCGCTACAAAGAACTGTCCGGTAATCCCCTATCGCAAACGACCATTGACAGACTGCGTGACGATGGGCTGCTGGAGAGTAGCGACGGAAGTCTGCGCTGCACCCACGATGGCCGCCGCCTTCTAAATGAAATCCTGCGACACCTTCTCGCGTAAGACGCTTCACCGCACTTGAGATAGTATCTGGCACAGCTGATCCAGATCGTCGAGCGTTTTATAGCGGATTATCACCTGCCCTCCGCCTTCGGACGGCCGATGATCAATCACGACACTCATGCGCAAGTTGGCGGACAAGTCCTGTTCCAATGCCTTTGTATCGGCGTCCTTCTCATTGTCATATGCGGAGGACGTTCTTCTTCGCGGCCGCCTCTTGGCGCTATCGCCCGTTCTCGCAAGTGCTTCCGCTTCGCGAACCGTCAAACTGCGCTCCACGATTTGCCGGGCAAGCTCCGACGGGTTCGCCGCTGTGATCAGGGCACGGGCATGGCCAGCCGTTAGTTGGCCGTTCCGAAGCATATCTTGAACATCAGCTGGTAAGGACAAAAGCCGAAGCGTGTTGGCGATGTGACTCCGGCTCTTGCCAAGTGCTGTGGCGAGTTTTTCCTGCGTGTGGTTGAACCTGTCAATCAACTGCCGAAAGCCCTCAGCCTCTTCGAGGGGACTAAGGTCCGATCGCTGGATGTTCTCGATTATGGCGATTTCGAGCACTTCGACGTCATCGAAAGCGCCGACAATGACAGGCACTTCATGTATTTGCGCCATCTGTGCTGCGCGCCAGCGACGTTCTCCGGCGACGATTTCAAACATGCCGTCGTCGGCTGGGCGGACGATCAGCGGCTGTAGCACTCCTTTTGCGCGGATTGAGACCGCGAGATCGGCAAGCGCTTCGCTGTCGAAGCGTTTTCTCGGCTGAGATGGATTGGGTTGAATCCGATCTATGGCAAGCGTCTGTGTCCCCCGAACGCCGGCGCTTGGATCCTCGGCAGCGCCGGGAGATCCCACATCCGCCATCAAGGCGGAGAGACCGCGCCCGAGGCCTCTCTTTCCCTTTTTCTCGCTCATTCGGCTTTGGCCTTCTGTCGATTGGTCGATCTCCGGTCGAGTATTTCCCGCGCAAGGGCTCTGTAAGCCGATGCCCCCTTGGACTGGCTATCATAGCTCAGCACTGGTTCGGCGAAAGACGGCGCCTCGCTGAGACGAACATTCCGCGGGATGACGGTCGAAAACACGACCTCGCCCAAAGTCGCCCGGGCATCACTTTCGACCTGTTGCGCAAGTCTATTGCGATTATCCTGCATCGTCAGCAGAACCCCCTCAATACGCAGATCCGGATTGGCGGACTTCCGGATTTCTCGGATCGTCAGCATGAGCTGCGAAAGCCCTTCCAACGCGAAGAACTCTGCTTGAAGCGGCAACAAAACCGAGTTCGCTGCCACCATCGCATTGACGGTCAGAAGGCTCAGTGACGGAGGGCAATCGACAAGCACGAAATCGAAACCGAAGCTTGTCAGATGATCCGACGCGAGAGCATCACGCATCAAGAAACTGCGTCGTTCCGAGCGTGAAATCTCGATATCCGCAGACGCGAGGTCGCTGTTCGCCGGCGATATCCACACCCCCTGCACATCCGTGCGCTGGATCACTTCTTCATAAGGGCAGGACTCAAGAAGCAGATCATAGGTCGTCCTGTGCCTCCGGTCAGCTGCAACGCCGAACCCTGTCGAAGCGTTCCCCTGAGGATCGAGGTCAATCACCAAGACGCGCTTTCCGTGTTCCGCAAGTGCAGCGGAAAGGTTTATCGCGGTCGTGGTCTTTCCAACCCCGCCTTTTTGGTTGGCGATTGCGATCACCTGCGGAGGTCGCGGTTGCCTGTATTCATCATGCTGCATGCATAATTTCCGATAGTAACAAGATACGGGCAGAGGGATCCGTCTCGCTTTGCTTGCAGGACAGCTTGAATTGCCATTTACGCCGCGCCTCTGTGACTTCTGCTTCCCAGTTCGTGCCTTTCGGCAATATGGCCAGCCCATCAGCCGCAAGATGACGCAGGACATGTGAACAAAGCACCTTGAGTGGCGCCAGCGCACGAGCGGTTACCACATCGGCGTTCAGCGGTGGTACGTCTTCGATACGCGCCAATTCGATACGTAGGTCGAGATCGAGCGATCGAGCGACGCTCAACAAGAATGCGGCTTTGCGTTGATCGCTCTCGACGAGGGTAACGCGGATATCGGGACGTGCGCTCGCGGCGATTAGCGCAAGCGGCAACCCGGGAAGCCCTCCCCCACTACCCAGATCGGCAACTGATCGGCATCGCTCCGGCAACAGGTTGAAAAGTTGCAGCGAATCGAGAACATGACGCTCCCAAAATGCAGTAAGTGATCTGTCGGAAACAAGGTTGATCACCGGGTTCCAGCGCGCAACTTCTTCCGCGTAGTGCCGGAGCTTTGCGACAGTTTCACGTGAAACACCGTCGAGGACAAATTGTTCACGATTCAGTGTCACGACGCCCGCCGCCGCGACTGCATGCGCAACGCCGACAGCAAAAGTGTCATTGCAGCAGGCGTCATCCCCTCGATACGTCCCGCCTGCCCGATATTCTCGGGGCGACAGCGGATGAGTTTTTCGCGCAACTCAGAAGACAGGCCCCCAATCACAGAAAAATCAAAATCCTGCGGAATCTCGAGAGCCTGATCCCGTCGCAGCGCCTCTACCTCCGCGTGTTGTCGCTCTATATACCCGTCATACACCGCCTCACGACCGAGTTGATCCTTGATTTCAGGGTCCAAGGATCCAAGCCGGGGATCCAACCTCTCAAGCTCGCCCATCCTGACATGCTTCAACGCCAGAAGCTGAAACCCATTTCTGCGCTGGCCATCCGGGTTCACCTCAATCCCGACACGCGCTGCCTCATTTGGTGACACAGCCATGGCGCGGAACATCTCACGGCCCTTCTCCAGCATCGCTTGTTTGTTCTCGAAGGCGCGGAACCGTGTATCATCGACGCACCCAAGCTTCCGCCCGAGCGGTGTCAATCGTTGGTCTGCGTTGTCCGCACGAAGTGACAGCCTGAATTCAGCGCGCGACGTGAACATCCGGTAGGGTTCGCTTACTCCCTTCGTCACCAAGTCATCAAGCATCACACCAATGTAGCTATCCGCCCGCCCAAACGCAGCATAGGCCTTACCCTGCGTCAGGAGACCAGCATTCAACCCGGCAACGATACCCTGCGCACCTGCTTCCTCGTATCCTGTCGTCCCGTTGATCTGCCCGGCGAGAAAGAGCCCGGGGAGTCGTCGAAGCTCCAAGGACGACGATAGCGCTCTCGGATCGACATAATCGTATTCGACTGCATAGCCGGGTTGCTCGATAACAACATCCTGCAGGCCATGAATCGTGCGCACATAGGCCTCTTGGACATCAGCTGGGAGCGACGTCGAAATGCCGTTCGGGTACACCGAATCAACATCCAGGCCCTCAGGCTCAAGGAAAATCTGATGCGCATCCTTGTTGGCGAATCGCACCACCTTGTCCTCGATCGAAGGGCAGTACCTCGGCCCACTACTGCTGATATAGCCACCGTACATCGCCGAACGCCCAAGGTTCGCGACAATAACCTCATGCGTTCTCTCATTGGTGTGGGTTATTCTACATGCCACCTGTGGCAGCGCCGGCTTACTGGACAGAAACGAAAGCATGACGGGGTCATCATCGCCAGGCTGCGCTTCGAGCGACTTCCAATCTATGGTTTTCCCGTCCAGCCTTGGGGGTGTTCCGGTCTTCAGGCGCCCCATCTCCAGGCCAAGATCGCGCAATCGGTCCGCCAACGCTACGGATGGCGCCTCTCCGATCCGACCGGCGGACGTGCTTTGATCACCGATATGCACGCGCCCTCGCAGAAACGTTCCAGTTGTCAGAACGACAGCGGCACCGACGAGGCGCGACCCATCACCCAGGACAACGCCCGCTGCCCGGCCACCCGACACCCTCAGGTCGGCCACTTCTCCGGCGATGACGTAAAGCCCGGATTGTTCACTCACGGCGCGCTGGATCGCAGCCCGGTATTGTTTCCGATCCGCCTGAACCCTTGGGCCCTGCACAGCTGGCCCCTTGCCCCGATTGAGTAACCGAAACTGGATCCCAGCTGCATCGCCGGCTAACCCCATCACGCCACCAAGAGCATCAATCTCACGAACCAGATGGCCTTTTCCAAGCCCGCCGATCGCCGGGTTGCATGACATCACACCAATCTTTGCAGGGTCCAGCGTCACCAGCGCAACCCGGCAGCCGATTCGGGCGGCTGCCAATGCTGCCTCCGCACCAGCGTGGCCCCCACCCACAACGATCACATCGAATTGTTCCACGTGAAACGTCCTTACTTTCCGATGCAGAAACTCGAGAAAATCTCGCCCAGATAATCCTCGACCCCAACCCGTCCGATCAAGATCTCCAGAGCGCTGACCGCTGACCGCAGTTCACCAGCGACGATCTCCGGCACATCACTACTCTCCTCTAGCCGATCACGCGCCGATTCCAAAGCCCGAACCGCGCGTTCAAGGGCAACTGCGTGGCGCTGCCTATTGATCGTTGCAGCCCCGGCAACCCGCGCCCGAAGCACGTCGACAATCAATGCAACCAGCATGTCCAGCCCATGCCCCGTCACGCCGGAGACCGCCTGCACGCCCGGTGATATGACCTTCAGGTCGGCCTTCCCCAAAAGAACAATATCTCCCACACGACGCGGGATCCGAAGTTCTTCATCAGGCCGATCAACCAGAAACACCCGCAGATCAGCCGACTCTGCACGGCTGCGCGCACGCGTGACACCCATCACTTCCACCGGATTGTCGGATTCGCGCAGCCCGGCCGTATCAAGCAACGTTACCGGGATTCCGTCGAGATCCATCCGAACTTCGATGACGTCGCGCGTCGTCCCGGCGACCTCAGACGTTATCGCGGCCTCTCGGCCCGCCAGAGCGTTCAACAGCGTTGATTTTCCGACATTTGGCGCCCCTACGATCGCCACCTCGAACCCCTCGCGGACACGTTCCGCAGAAGCTGCCCCAGCCAACTCAGCCACCAGCGCATCGCGTACCTCGGCGATCAAATGCAGCACCTCGGGAGACACGTCTTCAGGCACCTCCTCATCAGCAAAATCAATCGTCACCTCGATCAGTGCCGCCGCCCGAATCAGATCCGACCGCCACGCCTCGACCTTCCGGCCCAACTCACCGGAGAAAACCCGCATGGCCTGACGACGCTGAGCTTCGGTTTCGGCCTCGATCAAATCCCCAAGTGCCTCGATCTGAGTCAGATCCAGCCTGTCATTCTCCAATGCCCGGCGCGAAAATTCCCCGGCATCCGCCGGGCGCAACCCTGGGTGAGCCGCCAATTCGCTCAACAGCGCCGACACCACAGCGAGGCTGCCGTGTACATGAAGCTCAACCACCGGCTCGCCCGTGAAGCTTCCTCCACTCGGGAAACACAGCACGAGCCCTTCGTCTATGACCGCCCCGTCCGCCCCGCGCAGCGTCCTCAACCCAGCCTTGCGCAGTTCAGGCAGATCTCCGGCCAGAACTTCGGACGCCGCAAACGCGCGCGGTCCGGAGATACGTACTACAGCCACCCCGGCCTTGACCCGCCCGCTGGCCAGTGCAAAGATCGTATCCAAAACTTAACCTGTTGATTATATGTTCTTAATCAACTGTTCATCGAATCGAAGAAATCCGAGTTCGTCTTCGTCTGCTTTAGCTTGGAGTTCAGGAACTCGATGGCATCGGTCGTGCCCATCGGGTTCAGAATCCGCCGCAGAACGAAAGTCTTCTGCAGATCACCCTTCTCCACCAGAAGATCTTCCTTCCGGGTCCCGGATTTCAGGATATCGATAGCCGGGAATACCCGTTTGTCCGCCACTTTCCGGTCCAGCACGATCTCCGAATTACCCGTTCCCTTGAACTCTTCGAAAATCACCTCGTCCATCCGGCTGCCGGTATCGATCAACGCCGTTGCGATGATGGTGAGCGACCCGCCCTCCTCGATATTCCGCGCCGCCCCGAAAAAGCGCTTCGGACGTTGGAGGGCATTGGCATCCACACCCCCGGTCAACACCTTGCCCGACGAAGGAACCACCGTGTTGAATGCCCGTCCCAATCGCGTGATCGAATCAAGCAAGATCACCACATCGCGCTTGTGCTCGACCAGTCGCTTGGCCTTTTCGATCACCATCTCCGCCACAGCCACGTGACGGGTCGCCGGTTCGTCGAAAGTCGACGACACAACCTCCCCCTTCACGCTCCGCTGCATGTCGGTCACCTCCTCGGGCCGCTCATCGATCAGCAACACGATCAGATAGCACTCCGGGTGGTTCTTCTCGATCGAATTGGCGATATTCTGGAGGATCACCGTCTTGCCGGTGCGCGGCGGCGCGACGATCAGCGCCCGCTGCCCCTTGCCCAGAGGGGCGACGATATCGATGATCCGCCCTGTCCGATCCTTGATCGTCGGATCCTCGGTTTCCATGTTCAGCCGCTCATCGGGATAAAGCGGGGTCAGGTTGTCGAAATGCACCTTGTGCCGCGCACGTTCCGGCTCGTCGAAGTTGATCTTTGTCACCCGGGTCAGCGCGAAATAGCGCTCGTTCTCGGCCGGCGCCTGAATCACCCCTTCGATCGTATCGCCGGTGCGGAGGCTGAACTGCCGTATCATGTCGGGCGAGACATAGATATCATCCGGACCGGGCAGGTAATTCGCCTCCGGAGACCGCAGAAAGCCGAAACCGTCCTGAAGCACCTCGAGCACCCCGTCACCCGAGATTTCCCAACCCTCTTCCGCACGCTCCTTGAGGATCGAGAACATCATCTCGCCCTTGCGCATGGAGGGCGCGTTCTCGATCTCCAATTCCTCCGCCATCGACAGCAATGCAGCCGGGCTCTGGGCCTTCAGATCGGATAGGTTCAGGCGTTCCTGGCTCATGGGTTCGGCCCTGTCACAGCGTTACCAGCGGCCCGAGCTCGGTCCGCGCGGCAAACATATCATGGAAAACACGGCACCGGACGGCCCGCGCAGCATGCGCTACACCCGCCCCGGGCGCAAGTCAACGGCGCCCGTTGCTTCTGAATCAGAACTTCACGACCACAGACAGAACGATCAAGACCATCAGAACCGTCGGCACCTCGTTCATCATCCGGTATTGCCGTCCGGTAAGCCGGTTACGCCCCGCCACGAAATCCTTGCGGCGCGCGGAAAGCCACATGTGAAACCACGTCATCGCCACAATGCCCAAGAGCTTCGTCCAGGGCCAGACCATCCCCCATCCAACGATCCCCGGGGTCATGGCCAGGGCAAGCCCCGCTGCCCAGGCGACGATCATCGCAGGGTTCATGATCACCCGCAGCAGTCGCTCCTCCATGGTCTGAAACAGACTGTCCAGCCCACCGGCCGCATCGTCCGTTCCAGCACGCTCCGCATGATAGACAAAGAGCCTCGGCAAATAGAAAAGCCCCGCCATCCAGGCGATCACCGCCATGATATGCACTGCCTTGATCCATGGGTAGGCAACGATCAGAAAATCGGTCATCGGCCACTCGCTCTGCCCTGCTCTTCCCTTCTAAAAAGAAGAAGGAAAAGAAAAAAGGATTATGATGTTAGTTGCCGCTGTGGGCATGTGCATTCCTGTGTTTTCCCCGGCTTTTTCCACAGGCGCAGCAGGTGTGCGTCTTGGTCATATGTCTTGAAACAACAATGAATTCAACGGTATGGTAACGATAGTCCAGAGAATGCTCCGACGTATATCCAGCGTGTGGGCAACGAATGGCAGAGTTGTGCACATGTGGAAAATGCTGTTTCGTTCCGGCCTGAAAGTCGCGCGACCGCGCAGAGCACACTTCCGCACAGCCCTGTCCCGTCCGATCCCGGCTCATAGCCCCCATACTTGCCCACAGGACCGACCATGCCGCCCGATCTGATCCTCGCCTCCGCCAGCGACGCCCGCGCAAGCCTTCTGCGATCCGCAGCGGTGAGCTTCGCGCAATCGCCGGCGCGGATCGACGAAGAAGCGATCCGCGCCGCCCTGCAGGCCGAGGGGGCGCGGCCGCGCGACATGGCCGATGCACTGGCGGAGTTCAAGGCGCTCAAGGTCTCCGAACGCCAGCCAGATGCGCTGGTGATCGGTTCCGACCAGATCCTCGATCTGGACGGCTCGGCACTCGGCAAATGCCACAGTCGGGAAGCGCTGCGCACACGGCTGACCGAACTGCGCGGGCGCCGCCATGCCCTGCATTCGGCGGCCGTGATCGCGCAAGCGGGCAAACCGCTCTGGCGCCATGTCGCCTCCGCCCGGTTGACGATGCGCGATTTCTCCGATGGCTATCTGGACGCGTATCTGGCCCGCAACTGGCCCGAAGTTGCCGACAGCGTCGGGGGGTATCATGTCGAAGGTGAGGGTATTCGCCTCTTTTCCGCCGTAGAAGGGTCGTGGCCGGTGATTCTCGGGATGCCCCTGCTGGAAATTCTCGTCTATCTTGGTCGTCGGGGAGATATCGCAGCATGACGGACAGCGTATTGAAACTGGCCGGTGTGATCGGGGCGCCCATCGCGCACAGCCGCTCGCCGCGGCTGCATCGCCATTGGCTGGACCGCTACGGGATCGATGGCCATTACGTGCCGCTCGAAGTCCGGCAAAGCGATTTGACCGAGGCTCTGGGAATGCTTCCGCGACTGGGCTTCGTCGGGCTCAACGTTACCATTCCGCACAAGGAAACCGTGCTCCGGCTCGCCGATATCGTGACCGACCGCGCAGCGCTGATCGGGGCGGCCAATACGCTGATCTTTCGCAAGGATGGCAAGCTGCACGCTGACAATACCGACGGCGCGGGATTCCTGGCCAGCCTGCGGCAGGAAGCGCCCCATTGGGTGCCGGAATCGGGCCCGGCCGCCGTGCTGGGCGCGGGTGGCGCCGCGCGGGCCGTGATCTCGGCGCTGATCGAGGCCGGCGCGCCTGAAATCCGGCTGGCAAACCGGACCCGCACCCGGGCCGAGGGGCTTCGCACGGAATTCGGCGCGCGCATCACCGTCTATGACTGGGTGCAACTGGGCCCCATGCTCGAGGAATGCATGACCGTGGTGAACACCACCGCCCTCGGCATGACCGGCAAGCCCGATCTGCGCATCCCCTTCGACGCGTTGAGCCCGGCCGCGCTTGTCAACGATCTGGTTTACACGCCGCTTCGGACCCATTTTCTGACCGAAGCTGCGGCGAGGGGCTGCACCACGGTCGACGGCCTGGGCATGCTGCTGCATCAGGCCGCGCCCGGGTTCGAACGCTGGTTCGGCCGTCGGCCCGAGGTCGATGCCGCCGCCCGCGCCGCAGCGTTGGCGGAATGACCGGGCAGTGCCGGCCCGTGGTGCTGGGCCTGACCGGCTCCATAGGGATGGGAAAATCGACGACTGCGTCGATGTTCGCTGAACTGGGTGTCCCGGTCTGGGATGCCGATGCTGCTGTGCACCGGCTCTATGCCCCCGGGGGCGCCGCCGTGGCGCCGCTTGCCGCCGCGTTTCCGGATGCCACCGGGGCCGATGGCGGGGTGGATCGTGCCCGCCTGCGCGCCTGCATCGCCGCCGATCCGCAAGCGCTGGACCGGATCGAGGCGATCGTGCATCCGCTGGTCGCCGCCGATCGGGCGGAATTTCTCGACCAGGCGGCCCGTTCCGGTGCGCCGATTGTGCTTTTCGATGTCCCGCTGTTGTTCGAGGGCGGGCTTGATGCGGCCTGTGACGCCACGATCGTTGTCAGCGCCCCGCAGGAGGTGCAGCGCGCGCGCGTTCTGTCCCGTCCCGGGATGACCGAGGCGCATCTGGCCGGCATTCTCACCCGGCAGATGCCCGATGCCGAAAAACGCTCCCGCGCCACCCATGTCATTGAAACCACGGGGCTGGACGAGGCTCGGACCGCCGTGCGACAACTGGTCCGGCTTTACGCGCGGCAGGAGGGCTGAGCGGCCATGCGCGAGATCGTGCTGGACACCGAAACCACCGGGCTCGACCCCGAAGAAGGGGATCGCATCGTGGAAATCGGCGCGGTCGAACTGCTCAACCACATGCCCACGGGCCGCACCTTTCACGTGTATATCAACCCCGAGCGGTCGATGCCGGCCGAAGCGTTCGAGGTTCACGGCCTGTCGGACGATTTCCTGCGTGACAAGCCGCTGTTCGACCAGATCGCCGATGATTTCCTCGCCTTCGTGGCCGAAGCCCGGCTGGTGATTCACAACGCCAGCTTCGACATGCGGTTTCTCAATGCCGAATTGCGCCGGGCCGGCAAGCCCCTTCTCCCGGATGCGCAGGCGCTGGATACTCTGGCCATGGCGCGCAAACGCTATCCCGGTTCGCCGGCGTCGCTCGATGCGCTTTGCCGCCGCTTCGGCGTGGACAATTCGGGGCGCGAGAAGCACGGCGCCCTGCTCGACAGCGAGATCCTCGCCGAGGTCTATCTGGAGCTGATCGGCGGCCGGCAGCCCGATTTCGCCCTGTCGAACGCCACGCGGCCGGGAACCGGGGCTGCCCCCGCATGGCGCCCGCGCCCCCGGCCGACGCCCTTGGCCCCATGCCTGACGGAAGCGGAGGCTGAAGCTCATGCCGCTTTCGTCGAACGTCTGGGCGATGGCGCATTGTGGAAGAAGGTCGGCAGTGCGATGCGGCGCTAGGGACGGGCTACGGGATTGCGAGCGGCCGGGGCAGTGGCGCGGCAAGTCGCTGGATGCCCCCGCAAGACCTAACCACCCTTGCGCAGATAGACATAAAGCGCCCCTGCGCCCCCGTGGCGCGGGTGCGCCTCGGCCACCTGAAGCACAATCCCCGAAAGCGGCGGGCGCGACAGCCAAAGCGGCACCTCGCGTCGCAGGGCGCCGATGCGACGGGAAAACGGCGCGTCGGCGCCGCCGTTGCGGCCCTTGCCGGTGATCACCAGCACCAGCCGCGCGCCCCTGGCATGGGCGCCGGAGACGAAGCGGCAAAGCGCCAGCTGCGCTTCGGGAAGCGTCAGGCCGTGCAGGTCGATCCGGGCTTCGGGCGCGAGCTTGCCGCGGCTCAATCGGCCAAAGGCGCGCGCGTCCATCCGGAGGGGCGGGCTGGCCTGCGCGGCCGCCGCTTCGGCTGTCGGCGAGCCCACGGGCGCCCGCTCGCCGATGCGAAAGGGGCGTAACGCGGCGGGTTGAGGGGTGGCGCGCGGTGGCCGGACAGGGCCCGCTGGCGCGGGTGGCGGGCTTGCCGGCGGCTCCTGCGTCTGCGGCACGCCGCGGGCGCTTTTGTCACCGAACGGCTTGCGCCCGCTCAGCGGCTGTGTGCTGCGCGCCACCTCCTGCCACAGCATCTGTTCATCAGGGCGCAACTGGCGCGGGGGACGGCGGCGCTGCATCGGCCTAATCGTCCAGCGCGAGGGTGAAGGCCTGTTCGATCGGCAGCAGCACCACCATCCGGCCCGGGTCGCGTATACGGCCAGCGGCGCTGCCGGCGGCATCGCCCGTTCCGATGAAGATATCGGCGCGCTGCGGCCCGCGGATCGCGCCGCCCGTGTCCTGTGCGAACATCAGCCGCCGCAGCGGGCTGTCGCCATCCTTCTCCACCCAGACCGGCGCGCCCAGCGGGGTGAAGGCAGGATCGACCGCGATCGACCGGCCCGGCACAAGCGCCCGGTTCATCGCCCCGCGCGGGCCCGGCGCAGTGGATTGATCCCGCAGCACGCGGAAAAAGACATAGGAAGGATCATGTTGCA
>SKUV01000129.1 GCA_007129775.1 Paracoccaceae bacterium
CGTCATCATCGATCACCCGTCCGCCGAAGGTGGCGACAAGGATCATGTAGTCCAGCACGATCGAATTGGCGTTCTGCGTCGCCAGACCAAAGGGCACCGAATTGGGCACGTTGTCGCGCACGCTCACCAGAGCGTCGCGGAATTCGTCGATGGTGGTGGGCATCTCGGTCACGCCGGCGGCGTCCAGCACCTCCTGATTGGCGACCCAGCCGACGGTGCCGCCGATCCACGGCAGGGCGATCTGGCGGCCGTCAACCTAGCCCATCGCCAGCAGGGCAGGGGCAAAGCGCGCCTCCAGCTCGTCGCGCGAATACAGAACGTTGAAATCGACCAGGCCGGGCAGGTCCTTGAGGATCGGCAAGAGCCGGCCCTGCACCTGACCCACATCGGGCAGGTTGTTCGAGCGCGAGCGCAGGATGTAGTTGCGCGTCATCTCGCCCCAGGCATAGCCCTGCGGCTGCACGGTGATCCCTGTCGCATCGCCGAAGCTGTCGATCATCGACTGGATGATCTCCCGCCCGGTTTCCTCGGTATAGACCCAGTTCATGAACGTGACGTCGGCCTGAGCCATGCCGCCGGCCATGATCGCGGCCGCAGCGGCGGCGTTGCGCAGTGTTTTCTTCATGTCTCCCCCCCCGGAATTCAAGAAAGTTGGAATTCAGTTTCAGAAAGCTACGCAGGCGGTCGGCGCCTGTCAAAATGTTTGGAACGCCGTTTCAATCGACGCCGCCGTCGATGATGAACCGCTGCCCCGTCACCATCCGCGAATCGTCCGCCGCCAGCCAAAGCGCCATCCGCGCCACATCCGGCGGCAGCAGGAATTCCTTCAGGCACTGCCGGTCGAGATACTGCGCGAACTTGTCGGGATAGATGCGCCTGGCGCGGCTGACCTGCCGTTCGGTCAGAATCCAGCCCGGCACGATGGAATTCACGCGGATGCGTTGCTCGCCCACCTCGCGCGCCAGCGACCGGGTCAGCCCCTCCACGGCGGATTTCGCGGTGGTGTAGCAGATCAGCCCCGGCGCGCCTTGCATCCAGCTGTTCGAGCCCATGTTGACGATCGACCCGCCCCCCGCCGCCGCCATGCCGGGGATGACCGCCTGCGTGCAGAAGAATTGATGGCGCAGGTTCACCGCCATCCGCTCGTCCCAGTAATCCGGCGTGACCTGATCGGCGGGCAGACGGTCGTCGTTGCCGGCGTTGTTGACCAGCACGCGGAAGCGGCCAAGCGCATCGGCCAGCCGCGCAATCGCCGCCTGCGCGGCCGCGATATCGGTCAGATCCACCACCTCGAAACGCGGGCGCGGGCCGTGCTGCGACGCTGCTTCGGCCGCCGTGTTGGCGGTGGCGGCGTCGCGGTCCAGAAATCCCACCCGCGCGCCCTGTTCGCAGAAGGCCGCGACCAGATGCGCCCCGATGCCCGACCCGCCACCGGTGATCAGCACCGGCAGGCCCGACAGGCTGGGATAGCGCGCCGCGGCGATCTCGACGGGGTCCAGTTCGGGGTGTTCCGCGCTCATGCAGCGCCGGCCGCTTCCGCGGGCGCATGGCACAGGGTGGCGCCATCTGCGTCGAACAGATGCAGCCGTGCCGGATCGGGGCGCAGGGCCACCGCCTGCCCGGGCGCGATCGAGCGCCCGTCGCCCAGCCGCGCCACCACCGGCCTTTCCTGCCCCGACAACTCCACATAGGCGAAAGTGTCGCTGCCCAGATGCTCCACCGCGATGGTGCGGCCCTGCAGCGGACCCGCGGCATCAAGGGTCACATGCTCGGGGCGCACGCCGATCTCGGCCAGGCCGGGCGGCGGTGCGTCCAGCGCAAGCTGGCCGCCCGGCACGGTGACCGAACCCCCGCGCGCCTGCCGCACCGGCAGGAAATTCATCTTGGGCGAGCCGATGAACCCGGCCACGAAGCGGTTGACGGGGCGGTCGTACAGGTCCAGCGGCGTGCCCACCTGCTCGATTCGGCCGGCGTTCATCACCACGATCTTGTCGGCCAGCGTCATCGCCTCGACCTGATCATGGGTGACATAGATCATCGTGGTGCCCAGCCGCGCCTTGAGCCGGGCGAATTCCATGCGCATGTCCACGCGCAGCGCGGCATCGAGGTTCGACAGCGGCTCGTCGAACAGGAACACCTTGGGCTCCCGCACGATGGCGCGGCCGATGGCCACGCGCTGGCGCTGCCCGCCCGAAAGCTGCCGGGGCTTGCGATCCAGATAATCCGAGATCTTCAGGATGTCGGCCGCCGCCGCCACCCGGCGCGCGATCTGTGCCTTGTCCTCGCCCGCCAGCCGCAACGCGTACCCCATGTTCTGCGCCACGGTCATGTGCGGATAAAGCGCGTAGGACTGAAACACCATGGCGATGCCGCGTTTCGCGGCCGGCACGTCGTTGACGTTCTCGCCATCGATGGCGATCACCCCGGCGGAAACCTCGTCCAGCCCGCAGATCATGCGCAGAAGCGTGGATTTCCCGCAGCCCGAGGGCCCGACGAATACGGTGAATTCGCCCGATTCGATGGACAGGTTGATGTCGCTCAGCACCTCCAGCGTGCCGTAACGCTTGCAGAGCCGTTGATTTCAAGCGCGGTCATGGCGCCTCCTTTCCTTAGCCGGCAAAGGCCGAGACGGGCTGGCCGCGCACGCCCGGTGCAAAGGCCAGAACGCTGCCCGATAGCGGTGCCTCGGCCAGCAGAGGGGCCGACAGCCGGATGCGTGCCGTGGTAACGAAGAGCGTATCCAGGTCCGCGCCCCCGAAAGCGACGGAGGTTGGCCGGGGTACCGGCAGGCTGACCATCCGGTCGACGCTGCCGTCGGGCAGAAAGCGTGTGACGTTCCAGCCGTCCCAGATCGCGGACCAGATGCCGCCCTCGGTATCCACTGCCAGCCCGTCGGGCGAACCGGTCGCGCTGTCGAGCCGGACAAAGACCCGGCGGTTCGAGATTTCCCCGCGCGCGGCGTCGAAATCATAAACCCAGATCGTGCGCGCGCCGCTGTCGGCAAAATACATCAGCCGGTCATCCGGTGACCAGCCGATCCCGTTCGAGACCTGAAAGCCGCTGTCCATCTTGTGCGCGCTGCCGTCGGGATCGACACGCCACAGGGCGCCCTTGCCCGGCGTCGTGTCGATGGACAGCGAGCCCACCCAGAGCCGGCCTTGGCTGTCGCATTTGGCATCGTTCAGCCGGTTGCCGGGCAGATCCTCCTCGACCGGCGAAAAGCGCGAGAGCGAGCCGTCCGGCTCGATGCACTTGATGCCGGATTCGGTGGCGCAGATCATGCCGCCCGCGCGGCGCGGGATTACCGCGCTCACCAGTTCGGGCATCGCCGTCGCCTGCCGCTCGCCGCGCGCCGGATCGCCGGTGACCAGCGCCGGGGCGAGGATATCGACCCAGTGCAGCCGGTTTTCGCCCGCATCCCAATAGGGCCCCTCGCCCAGAAAATCCTGCCCCGGGATGACGCAGCGCACCGGTGTGCCGCCCAGCGCCATCGGGCGCGGATTGGCGTTGATCGACATGGCCACCTCGCCCACGTTTCCGGCGATGCGGCGGGCGGCCTCCATCACATCGCGGCCCAGTGCGTGCAGCGCTTCTTCCGACAGTCTGAACGCCGGGCCGATCACCCCGATTGCGCCCAGGGGTTGCGCGCGATGGTCGAGGATCGGGGCCGCAACCGCGCTGACCCCCTCGTGCTGTTCCTCGATCGAGACGGCGTAGCCGCGCGCCTTGATGATAATGAGTTGCTGATCCAGATCGCCGCCATGGGTGATGGTCCGGTCGGTGAAGGCGGTGAGGTTGCCGGCCTCCACCAGCGCGCGCCGCTCGTCGGGTGCCAGATGCGACACGATGGCCTTGCCCAGCGCCGAGGCATGGATGGCCGCGCGGCTGCCCACCCCGTTGGCGATGCGCACCGGGCGCAGCGCCTCGCGCTGGTCGATATAGAGGACCTGACCGCTGTCGAGGATGCCCAGCCGCACCGTCTCCTGCGTCAGGTCGCGCAGGCGCACCATCTCGGGCTCGGCCGCGCCGCGCAGGTCGAACTGGTCCCAGACCCGGTGCGCCAGTTCGAACGGCCGGGCGCCCAGCCGATAGCTCTGGTCGCGCGGGTCGAGCCGGACATAGCGTTCGTCCACCAGCGTCTGCAGGATGCGGTGCAGCGTAGCCTTGGTCAGCCCGGTGATCGCCAGCAGGGTCGAGAATCGGGGCGGCCGTGCCGCCGAGGCGATCACATCGACCACGGCGAGGCCCCGCACCAGTGCCTGCATCCCCGGCTGCGCCGCGCCCTGCGCGGTATCCTCCGTTTCTGCATCCGGGCTTGGCCGCATCTGCCTTCTCCTTTCGTGCTGGAGCGATTCCGGTGTTGCATCGCCCTCCCGTCGATGTAGTTTGAAACTCATTTCCAAGTCAACGGTGGCGGCATGCGAATAGAACGGATCTGGCACGGGATGGTGCGCGCGCCCTTCAGCGAGACCATCGAATGGGGCTCGGGAAAACGCAGCGGAACAACCCGGCTGATCGTTCGGATCGAAACCGCGGGCGGGATCGTCGGCTGGGGCGAGGCGCAATGCCTGATCCCCTCGACACCGGCGGTGATGGCGCAGGTGGCCGAACTTGCCGTGGGCCATGACGTGAGCGATGTGGAGCGCCTGCACCGGCATGTGCTGGGGGCGGGGTACTACCACCACCAGCGCGCGGCGGTCTTTGCCATCGCGGCGCTGGAAATGGCGATGTGGGACGCTTTCGGCAAGCATTGCGGCCAGCCGTTGTGGCGGCTGTGGGGCGGGCGGTGGCGCGAGCGGGTGGCGGCCTCGGCCTATGTGTTCCACGCCGATCCGGCGCGGCTGGCGCCCGCGGGCTTTCTGGACGCGGGGTTCGAGACCTTCAAGGTCAAGATCGGCTTCGACGCCGAAAGCGATCTGGCGCTGGCCGAGACCGCGCGCGACATGATCGGCGCGCGTCCGCTGCGGCTGGATGTGAACGGCGCATGGACGCCCGGCACGGCGCGCGCGCAACCGGCTCGGCTGGCGCCCCTGCGCCCGGCCTATGTGGAACAGCCGCTCGAATTGTCCGACATCGCCGGCCACGCCGCCCTGCGCCAATGCCAGCCGATCCCCATAGCGCTGGACGAAAGCGCCTACACCCTGACCGATGTGGGCCGGATCGTGGCGGCCGGGGCCGCCGATGTGCTGCTGCTCGATCCGCATCAGGCCGGAGGGCTGTGGCAGGTGCTCAAGGCCGCCGGGATCGCGGAGGCCAGCGGCCTGCCGGTGTCGCTGCACTCCGGGGCGGAACTTGCGCTCAGCCAGGCGGCCTATCTGCACCTGGCCGCCGCGATCCCGAACATGACGCTCGCCATCGACACCGAACGGACCTATCTTGGTACCGATATCGCGGCTGATCCGCCGGCGCTCTGCGAAGGCTGGTTCACTGTGCCCGAGGCGCCGGGGCTGGGCGTGGAGGTGGATGAAGACCGCGTGGAGGCCCTTGCCGTCGACCGGATCGAGGGGCCTATCTGGACCCGTCGCGCCCGGGCTGGTTCCCGGTCAAGCCCGCTTACTGACACCGCCCGGCCGGGCGCCTGCCGAAAGGACCGCAACCCCCATGACGCACCCCGAAGAGCCGCTGGACACGACACTGGACCCGAAGATGGCGGCGCTGCTGGCCGAACAGGCGGCGGCCCAGCTTGACCCGGTGCCGCTCGCGCCGGAGACGCTGGACGCCGCGCGGGTGGAGTTTCTGCGGCGCAGCCGGCGCTGGAATGCCCTGATGCCCGACGGCGTGACGGTCCGCGACACAGCGCTTGCCATCGGCGATCGCCGGATCGGGCTGAAAATCCTGCAGCCCGGAAACCCTTTGCCCGGCTCTCTCGTCTATGTTCATGGCGGCGGGTTCGTTTTCGGATCACCGGCCAGCCATGCCCGCATCACGGCGCTGCTGGCCGCGGGCACCGGGCTGACGACGATCTCCGTCGATTATCGCCTTGCGCCGGAGCATCCGTTTCCCCACGGCCTGAACGATGTGATCGCCGTTCTGGATAATCTGGAAACCCTGCGGCATGACCATGGCTTCGACGCCGGGCCCTGCCTGATGGCCGGCGACAGCGCGGGGGCCACGCTGGTGCTGTCATCGCTGCTCGCCAAGCCGGAGCTTGCCGCCAGCGTGCGCGGCGCCGTCCTGTTCTACGGTGCTTTCGGCACGGATTTCGACACGCCATCCTATCGGAGCTTTGCCGAAGGCTATGGCCTGACGCGCCAGCGCATGATGGATTTCTGGTCGGTCTATCTGGCCGGGGCGGATGGGGCGGCGCAAGGCAGGGCGGTGCCGCTGCAGGCGCAGGACGCAGGCCTGTCGGCGCTGCCCCCGCTGCAGTTGCTGGGGGCCGGTGCCGATGTGCTTTTGTCCGACAGTGTGCTGATGCACCGGCGGCTGTGCGACCTCGGGCGCGACGATCAGTTGATCATCGAACCGGGGTGCACCCACGGCTTCGTGCAGATGAGCAGCGAATTTCCGCGTGCCGCGCAGGCACTCGGGCACGCGGCGGAGTGGCTGTCTGCGCGGGCGGTTGGCTAAGGGCCCGGCGGACCGCCCGCGGCGCCAAGCGCTTTGCCGGGGGGCGGTGCCGGTTTAGAGGGGAGGCATTCATTCATGGCTTTTCGGTTCTGGCGCCGCATCCGGCTTGCCCCCGGTGTCACGCTGAACCTGTCGAAATCGACAGCGTCGCTGTCGCTCGGGCCGCGCGGGGCGAAATACACGATCAGCCCGCGCGGCAATCGGGCGACGGCGGGTCTGCCGGGAACGGGGCTGTTCTATACCGTCCATGACCGCAAGCGCGCCGGGCGCGGCGGCGCGGCGCCCGGCCCGGCGGTCCCGCAGCGCGACCGGCTGAAGCTGGGCTTTTTCCAGCGGCTGATGACCCCGGCCGGGGAGCGGCGTTTCGTCGACGGCATCCGCGCGCTGAACGAGGGCGATCAGGAGGCTGCGCTGGCCGCGCTGGAAGAGGCGCAGGATCTGCCCGATGCCGCATGGATGGCCGGGATGATCCGGCTGCGGCGCGAGGAACTGGGCCGCGCGCGGGCGCATTTCGAACATGCGCTGGCAAGGTGTGACGATCTGGGCGCGCATTTCGGCACATACCAGATCGCGGCGCAGGCGAGCCTGCCGATCACCCCCGACATCTTTGCCCATGTCTTTCCGCGCGAGCGCGGCACCCGCCTTGCGCTGGTGGAAATCGCCCAGATCGAGGGCCGCCATGCAGAGGCCATGGCGCATCTGGAGCGGCTGCTCGCGCTCGACGCGGAGGATCCGGTGGTGCTCTTGTCCTTTGCCGAACTGACGCTGGACAGCCCGGCGGATCGTGCGCTGATGGATCGCGTGGTGCGGGCCACGGCCCATGTGGGAAACGACACCCCTGTCGATACCGCCATCCTTCTCTACCGGGCGCGCGCGCTGGCCGGGCTGGGCCTGCCCGATGCCGCCATAGACGTGCTCACCCGGGCCAACCGCCGCCGCAAGGACCGGCCCGAGGGGCTGCTGCGCCAGATCCGTTACGACCGCGCGGTGTTGTATGACGAGGCCGGGCGCAAGGCACAGGCGCGGCGCGAATTCGGGCGTCTTTATGCAGAGGCGCCGGATTTCGAGGATGTGGCGCAACGGCTGGGGATGGCGCCGGGGTGAACGCACGCCGGCCGGCCGCATGCCCGGGCAGGGCGCGGGCGCGCCGGATGGCGCGGCAACCGCGGGGCAGCCGGTTACGGGGTCAGGTGGCGGCGGCGCGGTCCGCGTCGGTCAGGGCCTCGGGCAGGTCATCGAAGCTGGCGTAATTCAGGTCATAGAGCTTGGCGTAAAGGCCGCCGCGAGCCATCAGCGTGCCGTGATCGCCCTCTTCGATCTTGCTGCCCTGTTGCAGCACCACGATCCGGTCGGCGGTGCGGATCGTTGCGAGCCGATGGGCGATCACCAGCCCGGTGCGGCCTTCGAGCAGACGTTCCAGCGCCTTCTGGATCTGCATCTCGGTATAGCTGTCGATATTGGCTGTCGCTTCGTCCAGCACGAGTATTTTCGCATCGGCGACGAGCGCGCGGGCGAAGCTGAGCAATTGCCGCTGGCCGAGGCTGAGGTTGGAGCCGCGTTCCTCCAGCCGGGTGGCGTAGCCTTCGGGCATGGCGGTGATGAAGTCATGCGCGCCCACCGCCTTTGCCGCCTCGATCACATCGTCATCCGAGGCCCAGTGCGATGAATAGCGGATGTTCTCCATCACCGTGCCGGTGAACAGATAGGGCTCCTGCAGGACCATGGCGATATGGCGACCAAGGCTTTCCTGCGTCACGCTGCGCACGTCGCGCCCGCCCACCAGAACGGCGCCCGCCTGCACGTCGTAGAAGCGGTGGATCAGGGCGATGGAACTGGACTTGCCCGAACCGGTCGGGCCGACAAGGGCCACGCGTTCCCCGGATTTCACGCGAAAGCTCACGTCCTTCAGCACCGGCTGCGCCGGGTCATAGCCGAAGCTCACGTTGCGAAACTCCACCGATCCGTCGTCATCCGGCCCCAGCGGCACGGCATCGGCGGCGTCGGTCACATCCACCTCCACATCCAGCACCTCGGTCAGCCGGTGGCCCGAGGCCATGGCGCGCTGCATCACCGAATACTGCATGGTCAGCGACCGGATCGGATCGAAAAAACGCTGGATGTAGAACAGGAAGGCGACCATCACGCCCACCTCGATGCGGCCCGACACGACCATCAGCCCGCCGGCCACCACGACTGTTGCCATCGCGATACCGGTCAGGCTGTCGACGATGGGGATCATGATCTGCGCCAGCCGCGAGGCGCGAAGCTGCGCCTGATAGGTGCGCCCGGCGAGCTTGCCGTAAAGATCCGCGTTCAGACGCTCGCGGCCTGTCGCCTGCACCGTGCGCACGCCGTGGATCGCCTCGGCCAGCGCGCCGTTTGTCAGCGAATTGGCCTCATGCGCCGCCATGAAGGCCGCCCGCGCCTTCGCCAGCCAAAGCACCCGCACCCCGAACAGGATCGGCAGCACCATGAGCACCAGCCCGGCAAGCTGCCAGTCGAGCCACAGCATCACCGCGATGATGCCGATCAGCAGGGCGATGTCGCCGACCGACTGGATCGAGGTTTCCAGAAACTCCTGCATGGCGTTCACGTCGCCCTGCAGGCGCGACATCAGGCGTCCGACCTCGGTCTTGTCCATGAACGAGAGCGACACGCGCTGCAGATGCGAAAACATCTTGCGGCGGATGTCGAACAGCACGTTCTCCGCCATCTGGGCGGTCACGCGTTCCTGCACCAGCGAGGCGATATAGTTGATCACGATGGCGAGCGCGAAAAGCGCGACGATTCCGTAAAGCAACCCCGCCGGAGCGTCGGCCACCATGCCCCGGTCGATGGCCAGCCCGATCAGCAGCGGGATCGACAATTGCGACAGCGTGAAGACCAGCACCGCCGCCACCGCGATCCAGACCCTGCGCCGGTAGGGCCGCACGAAGGCCCAGATGCGCTGCACCACGCGGCCGTCGAAGACGCGGCCGAACATCTCTTCCTCGATCCGGGTGGAGCCGACGACCGCGCGCATGCGGGGTCGTCCGTCGTCATGGGGGTCGCGCGGCTCGGTCGTGTGGGGTGTGGTCATCGTGCCGCCTCCGCCGGGGGGGGCGCATCGTTCATCTGAAGATCGTGCAGCGCCTTGTAGCGACCGCCCAGCGCCAGAAGCTCGGCATGGGTGCCCTGCTCGACGATGCGGCCGTTGTCCATGAACAGGATGCGGTCCGCGTGCTTCAGGCTCGCGAGCCGGTGCGCCACGATCAGCGTGACGCGATCCTTGGCATAGGTCTTGAGCGCCTCGCGCATCCGGCTTTCGGTGCCGGCGTCGATGGCGGCCGTGCTGTCGTCGAGGATCAGGACGGCGGGTTCCATCATCAGCGTGCGCGCGATGGACAGCCGCTGGCGCTGGCCGCCCGACAGCGACACGCCGCGCTCGCCCACCACGGTGCGGTATTGCTGGGGCAGGCCCAGAACATAGTCATGAAGCTGCGCGGAGTCCGCGACACCGCGGATCCGTTGATCTTCGGTGAAGGGGGCGGCATAGGCGATGTTGTTCTCGATCGTCGTGGTGAAGAGGAATCCGTCCTGCTGCACGATCGCAACGGCCTGCCGGACCGATGCCAGCGTCGCGTCGCGGATATCCTGCCCGTCGATGGTGATCGCGCCTTCGGTCACATCGTAGAACCGCGGCAGCAGATGCATGAGCGTGGTCTTGCCCGCCCCGGGCGCGCCGAGGATGCCGACCGTCTCGCCGCGCTTGGCCTCGAAGGAGATGCCGGATACCGCCGGGCGGTCGCCCCCGCCGCGATAGGCGAAGCCCACGTTTTCCAGCCGCAGGGTGCCGTCGGTGATCTCCAGATCGCGGGCGTCGGGCGCGTCGTCAATCTCGTTCGGCATGTCGAGCAGCTGGAACAGCCTTGTGCCGCAGGTCGAGGCCCGGGCGTAGGCATTGACCATCAGTCCCAGTTGCCGGACGGGCATCTGCAGGATCGTCATGAAGGTCAGGAAGGTGGCCAGCGTGCCCACCGTGATCTCGCCCGCCGCCACCTGCTGCCCGCCGTAAAGCAGCACCAGACCCATGGCGACGAAGAAGGCCAGCGTCATCGCCGAGGTGTTGCGCACGCGCAGGTCGATCCGGCGGTGGCTGAGTTCGAGCGCATCCTTCGAGGCGCGGTCGAATTTCGCCATCTCGTGATCGCGCGCGGCGAAGGCGCGCACCACGCGGATTCCGGCGAGGTTTTCCTCCATCACCTGGCTGAGCACGCCCAGCTTTTCCTGCAACATCAGCCAGGTCCGGCGCAGGGCCAGCCGCATGACCGAACTGCGCCACGCCGCGAAGGGCACGAACGACAGCGCCAGAAGCCCCAGCACGAGGTTGGTGGACAACAGCATCCACGCCCCGATCGCGATCAGCAGAGTCAGCAGCAGAGTGCGGACGAGCGCGGTGGAAAAATACATCCGCACCCCTTCGAGGTCGAGCATCCCCACGGTGATCAGGTCGCCCGAATGGGTGCGGTCGTGAAACGAGAACGGCAGGCGCAGGATTTTTTCGTAGATGGCCTTGCGCATGTCCTGCGCCAGCGCATGGCCCACGGATTCCGCGGAATAGTTCTGCACCAGCGTGAACAGCCCGCGCAGCACGCTCGCTGCCAGAAGCGTCAGCGCGATGAAGACAAGCGCCCGCGCGTCAGGGCTGTCGCCGGCCATTTCAAGGGTCGTGTCGACCGCACGGCCGAGGATCACCGGGATCGACAGTTGCATCAGCACCGCCGGCACCGTCGCGGCGAAGGCCAGACCGGCGCGCCAGCGGTAGCGAAAGCACATCCGGGTGATACGGGCGATCGCCCCGACACCCTGCCGGGTCTCGATGCTGGCCGTCCGCCGGAACGCCCGTTCTGTCGGGGCGACGGGTCGGGGTGTCACTGTCATGCCGCCCAGATGTTACTTCCCGGCAGGTTGCAAGGCTGCCATTTCAACGACTTCGGCGCGAGTGTGGGCGAGTCTTGTGCCGTTTGCAAGGCCGCCTCGCCGCCCTGGCGGGGCCGCGAGGCGCGCCCGTCAGCGCGCGCAGCGTGTCACGGGTGGTGTATGGTCGCCGGAATCGGAGCGACGTGAGAGAACATTGCGCTCTGAAGCGTCGTAAATCGCCTTGCCCGCTCCGCGCGCTCACATATTCTTCGCAGCGAACGCTCCTCGTCCTTTACATGGCGACTCGCGTGGACTTCGGGCGAGGGGGGGACATGCGCGAACAACCACGGCTCGACCCGGCGGACATGCGTATCCCGAGCGCCATTCGGCGGCATGGGCAGCTGAGCAAGACCAAGCTTGCCGAGATCGTGAACCTTTCGCCCACGCCGTGCCGGGAGCGTTTGTCGCGGTTGCGCGCTGCGGGCTATATCCGCGGCAATCACGCCGATATCGCCCTTGACCGGGTTGTTGACACGGCGCGCGTCATCGTCGCTGTTTCGCTGAACTCCCATCGCAAGACCGACTTCGTCCGCTTCGAGACCCGTATCAGATCGGTGGACGAGTTCATCAATCGCGTCGCGACCGGTGGCGGCTCGATTATGTGATGACGGTCGTGACCCCCGGCCTCAATGCCAAGGGCGGTAACCTGAACGATCCGATCGCGCTGAAGCTGGGCGAGAACCATCTCTGGCTGTCGCTGGCCAACAGCGAAATCCTGCTCTGGGCGCAGGGCGATATTTCGGAGCCCGATGTCTCGCGCTTGCAGTTGCAGGGTCCGAAATCGGGCCGGATCATGCAGGCGCCTTTCGACGATGACATGCTGGATCTGCGCTATTTCCGGTTTTGCGAAACGTCGCCGCGCGCCCACGCCGGAGCCCGGAAAGTTCTCCAGCGCACATTCGGTGCAATTCAGCAGCGCCCACGAACTGCCCGTGGTTGCCGCCCCCGACCGGGGGGCGGCAACCCGCGCCATACCAACCCCGAGCAAGCCCTCGCGGCGGCCCTGTCAAGCTGCCACATGATGATGTTCCTTGCACTTTGCGCCAAGGCGGGCTGGCCCGTGGCCAGCAATCACGATCATGCCGAGGCCCATCTGGGCAAGAATGCGAAAGGGCAGATGTCGGCCACGCGGATCGACCTGGATCCGGTTGTCCGTTTCGATACCGGCTTTGCCGTGGCGGCGGAAAAACTCGCGCAGATGCATGACAGGGCGCATCGCTATTGCTTCATCGCCAATACTCTGGCCGATTGCGTGGAAATCAACGTAAACTGACGCCGGAAAGGGGGGCGCATCCGTGACGTCCGAAACCGATATCCTGCTGCGCGCGCCGTCTTGCGACGGTATCCTGCGCCTGACCCTGAACGACGCCGCGCGCCGCAACGCGCTGTCCGAGGCGATGCTGACAGACCTGGGCGCGGCCCTTGCCGAGGCGGGCGCGGACAGTGCGACACGGGTGATCGTTCTGGCGGCCAACGGGCCTGCGTTCTGCGCGGGCCACGACCTGAAGGAACTGACCGCTGCACGCGCCGCCCCCGACAGCGGGCGCGCCTTTTTCGCAAGGATCGTGGCGCAGTGCGCGCAGGTCATGCAAGCCATCGTGAATTGCCCCAAGCCGGTGATCGCCGAGGTCCGGGGCGTCGCCACCGCCGCCGGCTGCCAGTTGGTGGCAAGCTGCGATCTGGCCATGGCGGCCGACAGCGCGAGGTTCAGCACGCCGGGCGTGCATATCGGACTTTTCTGTTCCACCCCGATGGTGGCCCTGTCGCGCAATGTGGCCGACAAGCATGCGATGGAGATGCTGTTGACGGGCGACATGATGCCGGCCGCCCGCGCCGCCGAGATCGGGCTGGTAAATCACGCCCTCCCCGAAGCCGATCTGACCCGCGCGACGATGGACATGGCCCGCCGGATCGCGTCGAAATCCGCCATGACCCTCGCCACCGGCAAACGCGCATTCTACGCGCAGCGGCAGATGCCGCTGGCCGAGGCCTATGCCTACGCAAGCCGGGTAATGGTGGACAACATGCTGGCCCATGACGCGGAGGAAGGCATCGGCGCCTTCATCGAAAAGCGCGCGCCGCAATGGCAGGATCGGTAAGTGGCAGGATCGGCGAGCATGCCTTCCAATCCCTATGACATCGGGCTCGA
>SKUV01000230.1 GCA_007129775.1 Paracoccaceae bacterium
CGCCCATCTGCGCAGTGCCATCGAAAACGTCGCCCGTCTTCGCGAGGCCGAGGGCGGACGCAGACCCGGAGGCAAGACATGACGAAACCACGCATCGGCATCATTCCCGGCGATCCCTCCGGCATCGGCCCCGAACTGGTGGCGCGGCTACTCGCCGACGAGGGCGTGCACGATGCGGCCCATATCCTGCTGATCGGCGACGCGCATGTCTTCGCCGCCGGCGCCGAAGTGGCGGGGCAACCTTTCGAGATGACGCCGGTCGATCCGGGCGCGGACTGGACCGCCGCCGCCCCGCTGGCCCATGATGCCATGGACACGATCGCGCCGGGGCAGGTGACGCCTGCGACCGTCTCGCAGCCCTGCGGGCAATCGGTGCTGCGCACGCTCGACCGGGCGCTGGAACTGGCGCAGGCGGGCCGGATCGACGCCATCGTCTTCGGCCCCTTCAACAAGGCCGCGATGCATCTGGCCGGCATCGGCCACGAGGATGAGCTGCATTACATGGCCGAGAAGCTGGGCGTGACCGGCTATGTTTCCGAACTCAACACGCTCGACGGAATGTGGACCAGCCGGGTGACCAGCCATATCGCCCTGCGCGACGTGGCCGACACCATCACCGCCCCCCGGGTGGAAGAGGCCGTGCGCCTGATCGACCGCACGCTGCGCCGCGCCGGCCACGCGCGGCCGCGGGTGGCGGTGGCCGCGCTCAACCCCCATGCCGGCGACGGCGGCAATTTCGGCACCGAAGAGATCGATATCCTGACCCCGGTGGTCGAGAAACTGGCGGGCCGGCAGATGGCGCTCTCGGGGCCGTGGCCCTCGGATACGGTGTTTCTGCAGGCCGTCCGGGGCGAAATCGACGCGGTCGTCACCATGTATCACGATCAGGGCCAGATCGCGCTCAAGCTGCTGGGCTTCGACCGGGGGGTGACGGTCCAGGGCGGCCTGCCAATCCCGGTATCCACCCCGGCCCACGGCACCGCCTTCGACATCGCCGGCAGCGGCAAGGCCGATGTGCGCGCCATGCGCGAGGCCTTCGACGTGGCCTGCCGCATGGTCACCCACTGGGACGCCGGATAGGGCAGCACGTCCCCCTGCCCCGGCCCTCCTCCGCCCCGGCCCTCCTCCGCCCCGGCCCTCCTCCGCCCCGGCCCTCCTCCGCCCCGGCACGCCAGCGCCCCGGCGCCGCGTGCGTGCCGGATCAGCGCGGCGGCGCCATCTCGGGTTCGTTCATGCGCGGCAGGAACCATGCCAGAAGCCCCGCAAGCGGCAGAAAGGCGCAGATGCGGTAAACCGTCTCCAGCCCGTATTGATCCGCAAGCAGCCCCAGACCCGCCGCCGCGATCCCGCCAAGCCCGAAGTTGAGCCCGTAGAACAGCCCCCCGATCAGGCCGATGCGGTTGGGCACAAGTTCGATGGCATAGATCAGGATCGCGGCAAAGGCGCTGGCCATGATCAGCGCGATCAGGATCGTCAGCACCCCGGTCCAGAACAGCCCCGCATAGGGCAGCATCAGGGCCAGCGGCAGCGGCCCCAGCACCGAAATCCAGATGATCCGGTACCGGCCGATCCTGTCGCCCACGATCCCGCCCACCAGCACACCGACGGCCGAGGCGAAAAGGAACACGAACAGCATCATCTGCGATGCGGGGATCGACAGGCCGAACTGCTCCATCAGATAGAAGGTGTAGAAAGAGCGAAAGCTCTCGCTGTAGGCGTTCTTGAGAAACATGATGATCATCAGGATCGTCATGCCCAGCACGATGGTGCGCGGGGCCTGGCGCACCGGCGCCGCGCCGTTCGACGCCGCATGCGCGCGCAGCGCTTCGAAGGCCGCGCTGATCTCGCGCTGCTTGCTGCCGATCCATGCCAGCAGCGCCATGGACATCAACGCCGCCACGGCGAACCACGCAAGGCTCGGCTGGCCCCAGGGCACGACCACAAGTGCCGCGAAAACAGGGCCGAGCGCACCGCCGGCCTGCCCGCCCACCTGAAAAACACCCTGCGCGAAACCCTGCCGGCCGCCGGCGGCATAACGGGCCATGCGCGTGGCTTCGGGGTGATAGATGGACGAGCCGATCCCGATCAGCGTGACCGCCACGAGGATCATCTCGTAGCTGGGCGCATAGGCGAGGCTGACCAGACCGCTGAGGGTGAACATCATGCCCACCACCGGCGAATAGGGCGCGGGATAGCGGTCGGTCATCATGCCCATCACCGGCTGCAGCAGCGACCCCGCGACCTGGAAGGTCAGCGTGATCAGACCGATCTGCACGAAATCGAGGCTGTAGGCCTCGCGCAGGATCGGATAGGCCGCCGGGATCAGCGACTGCATCATGTCGTTGAGCAGATGGGTCACGCCCAGCACGACGAGCACTGTCAGATATGTCCCCGAACGGGTCGCGGTGGTCACTGCTGTCGGACTTTCTGCTGTGGGCAATCAGAGGGCCGGCCCGGAACAGCCGACGCCCAAAGCGTTTCACAAATCCCTGCGAGCTTCCAGCCACCTCGGCGCCATTTCGCACGGGCGCCCGCGGGCCAGTGCTGCGAATCGTTGACTGTAAGGAAAATTACAGACATTTTGAATTTTAGTAAGGAAAGTTTCAGATGGCTTCCGATGTCCTGACCCGCCTTGGCGTCGCCGGTGAACGGCTCAGCGATGCAGAACAGCGCATGGTGACCGCGCTTCTGGATCGCAAGCACGAGCTTGCGCTTCTGTCCGGCCCGCAACTGGCGGAGAGGCTGGCGGTGCATGGCGCCGCGCCCACGCGGCTTGCCCAGAAGCTCGGCTACAAGGGCTATCCCGAACTGCGCAGCGCGCTGCAGAAGGATATCTTCCGCACCCAGGATGCCGCCCACCGGATGCGCCGGTCGGTCGAATCCGTGACCGAGGGCGATTACCTGCCCGCCCTGATCGCGTCGGAGATCGCGGCGCTGCAGGGGCTGGCCGAGGCGGTCGCGCAGACCGATATCGACCGGGCCGCCGATACGATCGCCGGTGCGCGCCGGATCTTCGTCTTCGCCCAGGGCCACGCGCAAGCCGTCGCGCATTTCCTGTCGCGGCGGCTGGACCGGTTCGGCATGGCCACGATCGCCCTGCAGGGGCGGCGGCGCGACATCGCCGAAAGGCTTGTGGGGCTGGGGCCGCAGGACGTGGTGATCGCGCTCGCCTTTCGCCGGCAGCCTTCGGCCTTTGCGCCGATGATGGCCCATGTGCGCCGCACCGGTGCCGCGTCGATCCTGATCTCGGATCTGGCCGGGGTGACCATGTCCCCGGCGGCCGACATCCTGCTTGCGGCGCCGCGCGGCCGGTCGCACAGCGAGTTCCAGACACCGACCGTGCCGCTGGCCATCGTCAGCGCCGTGCTCTTGACCCTCGCCGCCCGCCACGAAGCCGAGACCATCGGCGCGCTGGAGCGGCTGACCGGGCTCTTTGCCGAATTCGAGGACCAATGAGGAGGAGGACCAAGACATGAACACCCACTTCAAGGCGACACTGTCCGGTGTCCTGCTGGGGACGGCGATGATGCTGTCGGCCCCCGCGCAGGCACAGGATTTCGACACCATGACCGAAGAGGAACTGCTGCCCTATGCCCTTGAGGAGGGCGCGGTCACCGTGTTTTCGCTGTCAAGCCGGATCGCCCGGATCAAGACCAGCTTCGAAGAGAAGTATCCGGGCATCGAGGTGGAGGGGGTCCACCTCAACTCCACCCGCCAGATCGCCCGGCTTCAGGCCGAACAGCGCGCGGGCATCTATGCCATCGACGTGATGTACATGTCGGAAACGCCCA
>SKUV01000249.1 GCA_007129775.1 Paracoccaceae bacterium
CCTCGGGCAGGCGCGGGTGCCGATCCTGCCCGGCGACACGGCCCAGGCGCTGGCCGCGCGGGTGCTGCCGATGGAACACCGGCTTTATCCGGCCGTGCTGCGCCGGTTCTGCGCGGGCGAGCGTCAGCCGCTGATGCTGAACTGATCCGGCACCGGGCAACGGGGCTTTCCTTCCGCGGCGCAATTTCCTATCACCCCCGCCATCCGAGCGCGCCGACAGGACCGACCGAATGCAGACGATCACCACGACCGAGGCGCTGGCCGCCTTCTGCGAAAGCGCCGCCCGCGCGCCCTATGTCACGATCGACACCGAATTCATCCGCGAACGCACCTATTACTCGCGCCTCTGTCTCGTGCAGATGGCCATTCCCGCGCCCGACGGCAGCCCCGAGGGGCCGGCGGTGCTGGTCGATCCGCTGGCCGACGGGCTGACGCTCGACCCGCTTTATGCCCTGCTGCGCGACGACAGCACGGTCAAGGTGTTTCACGCCGCGCGGCAGGATCTGGAAATCTTCTTCGTCGATGCCGGCGTCTTTCCCCGGCCGCTTTTCGACACGCAGGTGGCGGCCATGGTCTGCGGCTTCGGCGACCAGATCGGATACGAGACGCTGGTGCGCAAGATCGCGCGGGCGAACATGGACAAGACCTCGCGCTTTACAGACTGGTCGCGCCGGCCCCTTTCCGAGGCGCAGAAGAAATACGCGCTTGCCGATGTCACCCATCTGCGCGTGATCTACGAACACCTCGCGCAAGAGCTGGACAGGAGCGGGCGCACCGCATGGGTGGCCGAGGAACTGGCCGTTCTGACCGATCCGCAGACCTATCAGACCGACCCGGAGACCGCCTGGCAGCGGCTCAAGACCCGCAGCAATTCGGCCCGCTTTCTGGGCATCGTGCGCGAACTGGCGCGGTTTCGCGAGGAATACGCCCAGGCGCGCGACATCCCCCGCAACCGGGTGATCAAGGACGATGCCCTGCTGGAGATCGCCTCGACCCGCCCCACCGATCTGGAGGAGTTGGGCCGCGCGCGGCTTTTGCTGCGCGAGGCGCGCCGGGGCGACGTGGCCGACGGATTGTTGCGCGCTGTGAAGGCGGGGCTGGAGACCCCGGCCGAGCAACTGCCCGACCCCGGCAACGCCCGCGGCGCACAGCTACAGGTCAACCCGGCGCTGGCCGACCTGCTGCGCGTGCTGCTCAAGGCACGGGCGGAACAGACGGGGGTGGCGGCGAAGCTTCTGGCCAGCGCCTCGGAGCTTGACGCCATCGCCGCCGGCGAGCGCGACCTGCCCGCCCTGCGCGGCTGGCGCGCCGAGGTCTTCGGCAACGACGCCCTGCGCCTGTGCCGGGGCGAGATCGCGCTGTCGGCCAAGGGCAGCAACGTCACCATCGTCGAGGTCTGAGCGCGCGCCCGGGCGCTTCCCCGGGCGCGGCACTCCAGCCTGCACCGCCCATTCCCGCGCGCCCGGTGAACGCCGCGAGAGCCTGCCGCGCAGCGATTGACCCCCGGCGCGGGCGCGATAGTCTCTGGCGCACGATCCCGCCCCCAGAGCCCGACCAGAAAGGCACCAGATGACCGAAAAGACTCATCCCATCGACCCCGAAAAACTGGACAAGCTCGCCGAAGTCGCGGTGCGCGTGGGGCTGAACCTGCGCGAGGGACAGGACCTGCTGCTGACCGCGCCGATGGAAGCGGCGCCGCTGGTGCGGCGCATCGCAACCCATGCCTATCGCGCCGGGGCCGGGTTGGTCACGCCGCTCTATGCCGATGACGGGGTGACGCTGGCGCGCTATCGCGAGGCGGGCGATCACAGCTTCGACCGCGCGGCGGACTGGCTCTATGACGCGATGGCAGCGGCCTTCACCGCGGATACCGCACGGATGGGCGTCGTCGGCGACGACCCGATGCTGCTGGCAGAGGTGGACCCGGCGAAGGTGTCGCGCGCCAACAAGGCGCTGTCATCGGCCTATACGCCGGCACGCCGGATGATCACGAATTTCGATATCAACTGGAACCTCGTGCCGTGGCCGGGCCGGGCATGGGCGCGGCTCGTCTCTCCCGATCTGCCGGCCGACGAGGCGGTGGCGCGACTGGCCGAGGCGATCTTTGCCGCCTGCCGGATCGACCGGCCCGACCCGGTCGCGGCCTGGGCCGAGCACAATGCCGAACTGGCGCGGCGGTCGGGCTGGCTCAACGACCGGCGCTTTGCCGCGCTGCACTTCACCGGGCCGGGCACCGATCTGCGCGTGGGCCTTGCCGACGGGCATGAATGGATGGGCGGTGCCTCGGTCGCCAGGAACGGGATCACCTGCAACCCCAACATCCCCACCGAGGAGGTTTTCACCACCCCCCACGCCGCCCGCGTGGAGGGGCATGTGCGCGCCACCAAGCCGCTGTCGTATCAGGGCACGCTGATCGAGGATATCGCGGTGCGCTTCGAGGGCGGGCGGATCGTGCAGGCCAGCGCCAGCCGGGGCGAGGAGGTGCTGCTCAAGGTGCTCGATTCCGACGACGGCGCGCGGCGGCTGGGCGAGGTGGCGCTGGTGCCCCATTCCTCGCCGATCTCGCAATCGGGGCTGCTGTTCTACAACACGCTTTTTGACGAGAACGCCGCCTGCCACATCGCGCTGGGGCAATGCTATTCCAAATGCTTCACCGATGGCGATCTGTCGGGCGAAGAGGTCGCCGCGCGCGGCGGCAACGAAAGCATGATCCATATCGACTGGATGATCGGCTCGGACGAGATCGATATCGACGGGGTGACCGAGGACGGCTCGCGCGTGCCTGTCTTCCGCAAGGGCGAATGGGCCGACTGAACCGGCCCGGAGTGCAACGCCCCTCCCCCCGCTGCGGGGGGAGGGGCAGACACCGCGAACCGAACCGCCGGGAAGACGCCCCCTAAGCGGTCGGCGGATGCTATCCCCCGTGCCCGCGTTCGGGCGGCGCTGCACGCAATCTGAAATCAGGCCGAACTGACGCACGCCGCGCGGCGCGATGCCGTCCGGCGCGCGCTAAGCCCATCGTCCACCAGCCGGAGCGCGGGACCGGCTTCAGCCCGCCGAGACGGGCTCTTCGCGGCGGTCGGAATAGATCAGGAGCGGGCGGGCGTCGGAATTCACGGCCTCTTCGTTCACCACGACCTCTTCGACGGAGTCCATGCCCGGCAGTTCGAACATCGTGTCGAGCAGGATGTCCTCCATGATCGAGCGAAGGCCGCGCGCGCCGGTCTTGCGCGCGATGGCGCGCTTGGCGATGGCGCGCAGGGCGTCGTCGGTGAAGGTGAGCGCCGTGCCTTCGATATCGAACAGCCGCTGATACTGCTTGACCAACGCATTCTTCGGCTCGGTCAGGATTGTGACCAGCGCATCCTCGTCCAGATCGGTCAGCGTGGCGACCACCGGCAGGCGCCCGACAAATTCCGGGATCAGGCCGAATTTCAGCAGATCCTCGGGCTCCAGCGTCTTGAGCGTCTCGCCGATGGTGCGCTCGGCCTCGTCCTTCACATCGGCGCCGAAGCCGATGGCGGACCCCTTGCCGCGCTGCGCGATGATCCGGTCGAGCCCCGCGAAAGCGCCGCCGCAGATGAAAAGGATATTGGTGGTGTCCACCTGCAGGAATTCCTGCTGCGGATGCTTGCGCCCGCCCTGCGGCGGCACCGAGGCCACGGTGCCCTCCATTAGTTTCAGAAGCGCCTGCTGCACCCCCTCGCCCGACACGTCGCGGGTGATCGAGGGGTTGTCGGACTTGCGGGTGATCTTGTCGACCTCGTCGATATAGACGATGCCGCG
>SKUV01000081.1 GCA_007129775.1 Paracoccaceae bacterium
AGCAGGCCATCGGCCAGCGCCGGCGGGCAGCAGGCGTCCTGCGCCACGCGCAGCGCCGCCAGCGCCCGGCCTGCGGCGTCGAGGATCGCCGCGCGGTCGGGAAAGGCCGCCACGGTCGCGGCCAGCGCCCGGTCCAGATCGGCGCAGGCGGGCAGGTCGGGGGCCAGATCGGCAAAGTCCGCGGGCAGGTTGTCGGTGATCGAACCACGGTCGGGGCCGACGGCGCTGAAGGCCAGATGCAGGGGCCAGCCCGGCCCCTCCTCGGGGCCGACCCAGCGGCCCATGCCTTGCGTCGCGTGAAACACCCGCGAATGCTGGCCGATCTCGGCCCATGTCCAGCCCGACAGCGGCTCGCGCCCGTGGCCGGGGATGCGCAGCGTCTCGGGCGGGGGCGGCAGATCGTCGTCATAGGCAGTGCCCGCGCCAGACCATGCCGGCAGATAGAGCTTGGAGACCTGCCACGGCGCGCCCGCAGCCTCGAAATCCGGGTCGGCGGCGGCGGCGATGACCTCGTGCGCGGCCTGCGTCATGGCACGGTGGTGGCCGTGCTGGCCGGGAATGTCGAGAAAGGTGGGGCAGAGGATGTCGGGCCGGTCGGCGCGGATGATCTCGGCGAACCGGCGCAGGGTGCGGGCATGGCCCCATTTCGCCAGCGTCTCCGTGCCCGATTTGGAAAAGCCGAAATCGGTGATCGGGTCGTCGGGGCTTTCGGACAGCCAGTGCATGGTCAGGCCGAGCACGTCGCAGGCCCGGGCCATTTCGGCGGTGCGCAGGGTGCCGAGGATGGTGCCGGCCTCGCGCCCGATGTCGTTCTGCCCGCCCTCCCCCCGGGTGGAGCAGGCATAGGCCAGCGACAGCCCGTCGCGATAGCCCAGCGCGGCGAGCATTCCACTTGTTTCGTCATCGGGATGCGCGCCGGAGTTCATGAACCGCACGAGCCCGCGCAGGGGCTGCAGCGCGCGCCACAGAAGCAGGGCTTCGGGGGCGGTGCGCTGGGCATGGATGCGGGCGGAATCGGTCAGGAGCATGGAGTGATACTTTCTTGGTTTTCAGGTGTTTGCGATTCAATGCTCAGAAGTTGCATGAGCTTTGCGGCGCCGGGCTGCGGGCTGTGTTCTCGGGGCGGTCACGGGGCCGGGTCCAGCCGAGGGGTGACGGTGTCGTGGATCACAAGCGCCGCGCCGCCGAGCGCGCCGGTCATACGGCCAGAGGCCCCGCGCAGCACGCGAGGGAACTGCCGCTCCGCCCGCCTTGCGACCGAGCCCTGCGGCAAGTCCAGCCGGGCGATGAGATCGTCGAGAATCGAATCCGGCAGCGCCCCGCCCAGCACCACGGCCTCCGGGTCGAAGACATTCTCCAGCATCCCGATCACCGGCGCGAGCAGCGTCGCGGCCCGATCGAGCCAGCCGGCAAGCCCAGTGTCACCCTCGGCCAGGAGGCGCGCGGCCACGCGGTCGGTCTGCCCGCCGCCGCGCGGCGTGTCTGGCGACAGCAAGCCGCGCCGTGCCAGATGGCGGCGCAGCGCCATGCGGCTTGCGTATTGCTCCAGACAGCCGGCATTGCCGCAATCGCAGGCCAGCCCGCCGGGCACGACCACCACATGGCCGATCTCGCCGGCATTGCCATAGGCGCCGCGCAGCGGTTGTCCCTGCAGGATCGTGCCGAGGCCCAGACCGGCCCCGAAGTAGAGATAGCAGAAATGATCGAGCCCCTGCGCCGCGCCGCGCATCGCCTCGCCGATGGCGGCGGCGGTGGCGTCCTTTTCGACGATCACCGGCAGATCGAGCGCGGCCTCGGCGCGGGTGCGGGTGGCGTCCAGCCCGTCCCAGCCGTGCAGGACAGTGGCGCCCGCGGCGCTGAGCCCCTCCACGCCGAAGGGGCCGGGCAGTACGATCCCGGCGCCGAGCAGCGGCGCGGCACTGTGCGCGCGCGCGGTTTCGGCCGCCTGCGCCATGGCGGCGAAGACCGTCGCGGGGTCGGAGGCCGGCAGGGGCGTCTGGGCCTGCCAGATCAGCTTGCCCGCCAGATCGGTGAGCGCCGCCACCAGCACATCGGGGCGCACCTCGAAGCCCAGCGCGCAGGCGCCGGCAGGGTTGAAGGCATAAAGCAGCGGCGGCTGGCCGCGGGCCGATCGGCGGCGGCCGGCGGGAATCACCAGCCCGTCAAGCTCCAGCTCGGCGATCAGGTTGGAGACGGTCTGCGTGCTCAGCCCGCTGGACCGCGCGATTTCGGCCCGGCCCGCGCCATCGTGCAGTTGCACATAACCCAGCACCACCCGGCGGTTATGGGCCTTGGTGCGTTCGGCATTGGTGCCTGAGATCTGGCTGGGGCGCGGGGGTGGCATTGGCGGCTGCGGCATCTTAACTCAAAAGGATTGAATTAAGTATTGATCTTTGTCGCGAAGCCGTCAACATTCAACCGGGACCAGAAAGCCCCCCCGCGCCGCACCGGCCGAAGGGGGCAGGCCAGAGGGGCTGCCACCCCGACAACAGGAGAGGACACGACATGACATCCTTCAGGAAGATGGCGCTGGGCGCCACCACCAGCCTTGCCACGCTGCTGTCGGTTCAGGCCGCCAGCGCGGTCGAGATCGAATACTGGCAATACATCTTCGACACCCGCGTTCAGGCCATCGACATCCTGATCGAGCGGTTCGAGGAAGAGAACCCGGGCATCACCGTCCGGCACCAGACCTTCCCCTATGCCGATTACCGGACCCGACTGGCGGCGGCGATTCCCGCCGGCCAGGGGCCGGATGTGATGCAGCTGTTCTATGGCTGGCTCGACACCTATGTGGACGAGGGGCTGGTGCAGCCGCTGCCGACCGATGTGTTCTCGCCCGAGCGGATCGAGGCAGAATTCTTCCCCATGGTGCAGGCGATGAAGCGTGACGGCGTCTATATGGCGCTGCCGACGGCGGTGCGCTCGCTGTCGCTGTTCTACAACACCCGGCTGATGGAGGCCGCGGGTCTCGAAGGTCCGCCCGAGACGCTGGAAGAGATGGTCGAAATGGCCCATGCGATGACCCAGCGCGACGGGGCGGGCAACATCACGCAGGTGGGCATCACCACCGGCATGAATGCGCAGGATCACCATTGGTTCCGCGAAGTCCTGACCCGGCAGTTCGGTGCCGAGCCCTATCTCGACAACTACCGCACGGTGAATTACGCGACCCCCGAGGGGATCGCGGCGTTCGAGTTCTACACCGGGCTCGAAACCGAAGAGGGCGTGACCCAGTCGGGCTTCATGGACGAGCCGCAGGCGGCGTTCCGTGCCGGCCGCGCGGGCATGCACATCGACGGCTCTTTCCGGATCGGCGCGCTGCAGAACACGCGCGGGCTGGAATGGGGCGTGGCGCCGCTGCCCGCGAGCAGCGACGGCATCAGCGCCAACTACGGCAGCTACTGGATCAACACCATCACCAGCCGCGCACAGGGCGAACGCTTTGACGCCGCGGTCAAGTTCATGGATTTCATCACCTCGGACGAGGCGATGCAGCTGTGGCTCGACGTGGTGGGCGAATTGCCGGCGAAGCCGTCGGTCTCGCTGACCGACGAAAATCTCGCCGATCCGGTCTATGGTCCCTTCCTCGAAGGGCTGGTCAATGCCAATACCACGCTTTTCGTGGAAGAAACCGCCCAGAGGCAGGTGCTGATGGATGCGGTGCAGCGGGTGCTGCTGGAGGGCATGTCGCCGGCCGAAAGCCTGACGATCGCGCAGGAGGCCGAGCAGGCC
>SKUV01000112.1 GCA_007129775.1 Paracoccaceae bacterium
CCCCGGCCCGACGGGTGGGCGGGCGGGCCGCGGTGCGCGCAGCCCGGCCCCGCCGCCTCAGCCCGCGATATCGCGCAGGATCGCCTGCACCGCCGCCACCGGGTCCGGGGCGGCCCAGACCGGGCGCGCCATCACGATATGATCGGCCCCGGCAGCAAGCGCCTTCGCCGGCGTGGCCACCCGCTTCTGATCGCCCAGATCGCCGCCGGCCAGCCGCACGCCCGGCGTGACGATCAGCCGGCCCTCGGCCTCCGGCAGGGCGCGGATCAGCGCCGCCTCCTGCGGCGAGGCGATCACCCCGTCCGCCCCGGCGCGGAACGCCCGCGCGGCGCGTTCGCAGACGATCTCGGCCACATCGCCCGGGCGGATCAGCGCGGCGTCCAGATCGCCCCGGTCCGACGAGGTCAGCACCGTCACCGCCAGCACCTTGAGCCTGCTGCCGCCCGCCCCCTCGCGCGCGGCGGCCACCACGCCGGGGTCGCCATGCACTGTCAGGAAATCCAGATCGAACCGCGCGATGCCGCGCACCGCCGCAGTCACCGTGGCCGGAATGTCGAAGAATTTCATGTCCAGGAAGATGCGCTTGCCGTGGTCTGACTTCAGTTCATTGGCCAGCGCCAGCCCGCCCCCGGTCAACATCCCCAGCCCGATCTTGTAGAACGAGACCGCATCGCCGAGTTTCGTGGCAAGCTCCAGCCCCGCAAGCGCGTCGGGCAGATCCAGCCCGACGATCAGGCGATCATCGGCCGGCAGGGCTTTGTCGTTCGGCATCGCGGGCACCTTTCATAGTTTCCGCGCGGTTTAGGCCCATGGCCCGCGCCGCGCAAGCCAGGGGCGACATATTCAACCTCTTGATTGTTTCGCGCGCGAAACAATCCATGTTTTGAATAGGTTATCAAGGGATTTGCCGTGCGCGCGCAGCATGGCCCAGCGTCGTAACCCCGCGCCCTTGCGCCGCACCGCACCGCCCCCCACATATCGCTCGAGGCCCTGCAAGGGGATGTGCCGGCTGTCCGGGCATCCCGCGGCGGGGCGCTTTGACAGGAGAAAGACGATGAATATCGAAAAGTTCACCGAACGCGCCCGCGGGTTCCTGCAGGCCGCGCAGACCATTGCGATGCGCGAAGATCATCAGCGACTGGCACCGGAGCATCTGCTCAAGGCGCTGTTGGACGATGATCAGGGCATGGCCGCCAATCTGATCACCCGCGCCGGCGGCGCGCCCGAACGGGTGCTGCAGGCCACCGAGATCGCGCTTGCGAAACAGCCCAGGGTGTCGGGCGATGCCGGTCAGGTCTATCTGGACCAGAGCACCGCCCGCGTGCTGGACGAGGCCGAAAAGATCGCCGGCAAGGCCGGTGACAGCTTCGTTCCCGTGGAGCGTATCCTGACCGCGCTGGCGCTCGTGAAATCCCCCGCGCGCGAGGCGCTGGAGGCCGGCGCGGTAACGGCGCAGGGCCTCAACGCCGCGATCAACGATCTGCGCAAGGGCCGCACCGCCGACAGCGCCAGCGCCGAAGAAGGCTATGAGGCGCTGAAGAAATACGCCCGCGATCTGACCGAGGCCGCGCGCGAGGGCAAGATCGACCCGATCATCGGCCGCGACGAGGAAATTCGCCGCGCCATGCAGGTGCTCAGCCGCCGGACCAAGAACAACCCGGTGCTGATCGGTGAACCCGGCGTCGGCAAGACCGCCATCGCCGAGGGGCTTGCGCTGCGTATCGTCAACGGCGATGTGCCGGAATCCCTGCGCGACAAGCGGCTGATGGCGCTCGACATGGGCGCGCTGATCGCAGGCGCCAAGTATCGCGGTGAATTCGAGGAGCGGCTGAAATCGGTTCTGTCCGAGGTTACCGCCGCCGCCGGCGAAATCATCCTCTTTATCGACGAGATGCATACGCTGGTGGGCGCCGGCAAGTCCGAAGGCGCCATGGACGCCGCCAACCTGATCAAGCCCGCGCTGGCGCGCGGCGAGTTGCACTGCGTCGGCGCCACCACGCTCGATGAATACCGCAAGCATGTGGAAAAGGACGCAGCACTGGCGCGGCGCTTTCAGCCCGTATTCGTGACCGAACCGACGGTGGAGGACACGATCTCGATCCTGCGCGGGATCAAGGAGAAATACGAGTTGCACCACGGCGTGCGCATCTCGGATTCCGCACTGGTGGCGGCGGCGACGCTCAGCCATCGCTACATCACCGACCGGTTTCTGCCCGACAAGGCCATCGACCTGATGGACGAGGCCGCCTCGCGCCTGCGCATGGAGGTGGACAGCAAGCCCGAGGAACTCGACGCGCTGGACCGCGAGATCCTGCAAAAGCAGATCGAGGCCGAGGCGCTGAAGAAAGAGGACGATGCCGCCAGCCGCGACCGGCTTGAGACGCTGGAAAAGGAGCTTTCGGAGCTTCAGCAGCGCAGCGCCGAGATGACGGCGAAATGGCAGGCCGAGCGTGACAAGCTGGCCTCCGCCCGCGACCTGAAGGAGCAACTGGACCGCGCCCGCGCCGATCTGGACGCGGCCAAGCGCGAAGGCAACCTCGCCCGCGCGGGGGAGCTTTCCTATGGCATCATCCCGGGGCTGGAAAAGCAGCTTGCCGAGGCCGAGGACCGCGAAGGCGCCGAAATGGTGTCCGAAGCCGTGCGCCCCGAACAGATCGCGCAGGTGGTGGAACGCTGGACGGGCATTCCCACCTCCAAGATGCTGGAGGGAGAGCGCGAAAAGCTCCTGCGCATGGAAGAGGAGCTTGGCCGCCGCGTCATCGGCCAGCGTCAGGCCGTGGGGGCGGTGGCCAATGCCGTGCGCCGCGCCCGCGCCGGGCTGAACGACGAAAACCGCCCGCTCGGGTCGTTCCTGTTTCTCGGCCCGACCGGCGTCGGCAAGACCGAACTGACCAAGGCGGTGGCCGAATACCTCTTTGACGACGACAGCGCGATGGTCCGCATCGACATGTCCGAGTTCATGGAAAAGCACGCGGTCGCGCGGCTGATCGGCGCTCCCCCGGGCTATGTCGGCTATGAGGAAGGCGGCGTTCTGACCGAGGCGGTGCGGCGCCGGCCCTATCAGGTAGTGCTGTTCGACGAGGTGGAAAAGGCGCATCCGGACGTCTTCAACGTGCTGTTGCAGGTGCTCGACGACGGGGTGCTGACCGACGGGCACGGCCGGACGGTAGATTTCAAGCAGACGCTGATCGTGCTGACCTCGAACCTCGGCAGTCAGGCCCTGAGCCAGCAGGCCGAGGGCGCGGACCCGGCGCCCGCGCGCGCGGCGGTGATGGAAGCGGTGCGGGCGCATTTCCGGCCCGAATTCCTGAACCGGCTGGACGAGACCATCATCTTCGACCGGCTGTCCCGTTCGGATATGGATGGCATCGTCGAAATCCAGATGGCGCGTCTGCTCAAGCGGCTGGCGGCGCGCAAGATCGTGCTGGATCTGGATGACGGCGCGCGGAAATGGCTGGCCGACGCGGGCTATGATCCGGTGTTCGGGGCCCGCCCGCTGAAGCGGGTGATCCAGTCGGCGCTGCAGAACCCGCTGGCCGAGATGCTTCTGGCCGGCGAGGTGCGCGACGGCGAGACGGTCCCGGTGACCGCCGGCGCCGAGGGGCTGATCATCGGCAACCGGGTCGCCAGTTCGAACCGGGAAACGCCACGGGATGCGGTGATCCACTGACCGCCGCTCCCTGCCCCACCCGCGGGGCGGGGCGCTTTTGCAGCCACG
>SKUV01000325.1 GCA_007129775.1 Paracoccaceae bacterium
CAGGGTCCAGAAAAACGCCAGCAGGCCGAGCCCGCCCAGAAACAGCGACACCGGGATCAGGATCGCGAGGCTTTCCATCTCTTCTCCTCTATTTCAGCCGCAGGGCGTTGAGCGACACGGTGATCGAGGACAGCGACATCAGCAGCGCCGCGATCAGCGGCGTCACCAGCCCCAGAAGGGCGACCGGCACGAAGATCGCATTATAAAGCCCCGATTGCCAGAAATTCTCGCGGATTCGGCGCAGGGCGATCCGGCTCATCGACACCGTTTCGGCGACCGGCGCCAGATCCCGCCCAAGCAGAACGATGTCGGAGGCCGCCCGCGCCGCATCCAGCGCCGAGGCCGGCGAGATCGACACATGGGCAGTGCTCAACGCGATGGTGTCGTTGAGCCCGTCGCCCACCATCAGCACGCGCCGCCCCTCGGCCTGCATCGCTTCGATCCGCGCGGCCTTCTCGGCCGGCAAGGCGCCGGCCTGCCAATGGGCGATCCCCAGCCGCCGGGCCATCGCCTCGACCGCCGGCGCCACATCGCCCGAAATCAGCCAGACCTCCAGCCCGCGATCCCGCAGCGCCTTCACGACCGCTTCGGCGCCGGGGCGCAGGGCATCGGTGAAGGTGAAGCTGCGGGTTTCGTCGCCGAGGCTGAGATAGGCGCCGGTGGTCGCGGCATGGGTGGCGCCGACCCAGCCCGCGCGCCCCAGCTTCACCGCCCTGCCCTGCCAGAGCCCCTGCACCCCGTAGCCCGGCGCCTCGCGCAACTCCGTCACCTCGGCCGGCGTCAGGCCACGCGCTCGCAGCGCGCTCGTCAGCGCCTGCGCCAGCGGATGCGACGAGGCCTCGGCCAGTGCCAGCGCGACCCGCAGGGCAGCCTCTGGATGATCGTCCAGATTGTCGGGCTCGGGCGCGCCCATGGTCAGCGTGCCGGTCTTGTCGAAAACCACGGTATCGACCTCGGCCAGCCGCTCCAGCGCGGTGGCGTGCTTGATCAGAAGCCCCCGCCGGAAAAGCCGGCCCGAGGCCGCCGTCACCACCGCCGGCACGGCAAGGCCCAGCGCGCAGGGGCAGGTGATGATCAGCGTGGCAATGGCGATATTCGCCGACAGCCGCAGATCGCCGCCCGAAATCCACATCCACGCCGCAAAGGCACCCAGCGACAAAAGCGGGATCGTCGGCGCATAGGCCCGCGCGGCGCGGTCCGCGAGCGTGG
The DNA here is from genome assembly GCA_007129775.1 of Paracoccaceae bacterium. Lineage (GTDB taxonomy): Bacteria > Pseudomonadota > Alphaproteobacteria > Rhodobacterales > Rhodobacteraceae > Rhodobaculum. The sequence goes on from SKUV01000325.1 coordinate 1,210, forward strand.
TGTATCGGTTCTTCGCGGCCTCGGCCATGGCGACCAGATCGGCCATGCGGTGGAGCGAGCTGTCGCGCCCCGCCGCCGTCACGCGCAGGGTCAGGGGCCCGGTCAGGTTGACCTCGCCGGCGCTGACCGGTGTGTCCGGCACCGCGACGACAGGCAGCGTCTCGCCGGTCAGGAGCGAGCGGTCCAGTTCCGACCGGCCCTTGCTGACAACCCCGTCCACCGGCACACGGCCGCCCGGGCGCACCAGCACCAGATCGCCCACCGCCAGTTCGGCCACGGGCACCGTCACTTCCTGCCCGTCGCGCAGCAGGATCGCGCGGCTCACCTCCAGCGCAGCCAGCTCCTGCGCCGCCGAGCGCGCCAGCGCGCGCGCGCGATAATCCAGATACCGCCCGATCAGCAGGAAAAAGGTCAGCATCACCACCGCCTCGAAATAGGCGTGGGGGCCGGAATTCAGCGTCTCGTAAAGCGACAGCGCCAGCGTCAGCACCAGCGCCAGCGCGATCGGGCCGTCCATGTTCAGCCGCCGCGCCGCCAGCGCCCGCGCTGCCGAGCGGAAGAAGGGCTGTCCGGCAAAGGCCACCGTGGGGATGGCAATGGCCGCCGAAATCAGGTGAAACAGGTCGCGCGTGGCATCCGCCGCGCCGGCCCAGACAGCGACAGACAGCAGCATGATGTTCATCATGGCAAAGCCCGACACGCCCACCCGCATCAGCAGGTCGCGGCCCTGCCGGTCGGTCTCGGTCATCGACAGCGCGCTGGTGTCCAGTTCATGCGCCTCAAAGCCCAGCCGCTCCAGCCGCGCGGCGATATCGGCGGCGGTGGTTCCGGCCTCGGCCTCCACGGTCACGCGTTTGAGCGTCAGGTTGACCCGCGCCGAAACGACCCCCGGCGCCCCGTTCAGATCACGCTCGATGGTGGCGATGCAACCTGCGCAATGGGCCGTGGGCACCGACAGCATCAGCCGCGCGCCCTCATCGCCGCCACCCCCGCGCGCCGCGGCGAGTTCGGAGGCCGAGGACGCGATCGAACAGGCCGGACAGGCCGAAGGCGGCGGGCGCAGGGCCGATGTCATCGCGGATCAGCCCTCGCGCAGATGCAGCACCACGCGCTGGCGGAATTCGGTTCCGTCCTCCGCGGTGGCGATCAGACGCAGGTTCCAGTTGCCCGGCGTCAGATCGACCGGCGCGGCATAGACGCCTCCGACAAAGCTGAAATCCGGTGTCATGTCGTCGCGCACATGGGTGGCGCGGCCCAGCGTCGCATCGAGCCCGGCCACCTGCACCGGCAGGCCGGTATCGGCCTCGGTGATGGCGAGGATCAACTGCCCCTCCTCGACGCGCGCCGCGACATCCCAGCCCAGCCCGCGCTGGGCCGCGGCGCGGTCGTTGAACTTCTGGCTGGCAATATAGCTGTTGGCGGTCTCCAGCCCCGGAAAGGTCTGCACTGCGTTCCAGGCCAGAACGAGGTTGACCGCGAAGATCACCCCGAAAGAGCAGACCGCGATGGCGAGGACCTTGCGGCCCGTGAGCGGTTTCGACATCATTCAGTTCCCCCGTCCATTGAAGTTCGTGTCGGAATAAATCCGTTCATTCGCCTGCCTGTCCTCTGCCCATATGCGCAGGTCTGTGCGCTGGTCCCGCGTCGCTGGCGTACCGGCCGGCGCCACGAGATAGACCCGCTGGTTGAGTTGCTCGTCCGGCGCGACCACGACGGCGGTGCCCTCGATGCCCTCCAGCGCGATCTCGAAGGCCTGCGGACCCGTCACCGAAAGGGTGAATTCGCGCGGCTCGTGGGTCATGTTGCGCAGGCGCACCTCATAGGCGTTGCGCACCGATCCGTCGGCCAGCACCACATGGGTCGGGTTGCGGATGGGCGACACGCTCATGTCCATGTCTGCGCGCAGGAACAGCAGCACCACCAGCGCGATGCCGATCCCGGCCCAGAGCACGGTGTAAAGGATCGTGCGCGGACGGAAGACATGGCTCCAGGCCGATTTCGGCGGCTTGCCCGCGCGCTCGGCCACCTCGTCCGACAGCGCCAGATAGCCCACCAGCCCGCGCGGCTTGCCGATGCGGTCCATCACGTCGTCGCAGGCGTCGATGCACAGCCCGCAGGTGATGCAGGCCAGTTGCTGGCCGTCGCGGATGTCGATGCCCATGGGGCAGACGTTGACGCAGGCGTTGCAGTCGATGCAGTCGCCCAATTCCTCGGCGCCCGCGGCCTTGCGGTGCTTGCCGCGCGGTTCTCCGCGCCAGTCGCGATAGCCGATGGTGATCGTGTCCTCGTCCATCATCGCGGCCTGAATGCGGGGCCATGGGCAGGCATAGATGCAGATCTGTTCGCGGAAGAAGCCGCCGAAGAAGAAGGTCGTCGCCGTCAGGATGCCGATGGTGGTATAGGCGATGGGATGGGCCTGAAAGGCCAGCAGATCTCGCGCCAGTTGCGGCGCATCGGTGAAATAGAACACCCAGGCCCCGCC
>SKUV01000342.1 GCA_007129775.1 Paracoccaceae bacterium
CCGGTGACCGCCGCGCAAGCGGCCCGGGCGGCGGCTGGCGTCCGGGGGCTTGCGTGGTCCCAGCGGGGCCACCGCCCCCCTCATCTTCGGCCAGCCGCTGCCCTCGTGCGCTCCCCTCGCAAACGGCGCGGCCTCATACCACCTCGCACGCGTCGAGACGGGCGAGCAGACCAGCCGCCTCGGCGCGCACCGTCTTGCGACGCTCGGCATCCATGCGGTCCCATGTGCGATACATCTGCGCCATGCGGGGGTTGGCTTCGAACCGCGCGCGGTGGCGGATCAGGAAATCCCAGTAAAGCAGGTTGAACGGGCAGGCGCGCGGGCCGGTCTTGTCCTTCACCCGATAGGCGCAGCCGCCGCAGTAATCCGACATCCTGTCGATATAGGCACCGCTCGACACATAGGGTTTCGACGCCACCACGCCCCCGTCGGCGAATTGCGACATGCCGGCCACGTTCGGCGCCTCGACCCATTCGAAGGCATCGGCATAGACGGCCAGATACCATTCCTGCACCTCGGCCGGGTCGATCCCCGCCAGCAGCGCGAAATTGCCCGTCACCATCAGCCGCTGGATATGGTGGGCATAGGCATGCGCGCCGGTCTGGGCCACGACGCGGGCCACGCAGTTCATCCGCGTCTCGGCCCCCCAGAAAAACTCCGGCAACCTGCGGTCGTGGCCCAGTTCGTTGCGCGTGGTATAGCCCGGCCCCTCGCGAAAATAGATCCCGCGCACGAATTCGCGCCAGCCGATGATCTGGCGGATGAACCCTTCGGCGGAGTTGATCGGAACGTGCCCGTCCCGCCAAGCCCGTTCCGCCCGCTGGCAGACCTCCAGCGGGTCCAGAAGCCCGGCATTCAGGTAAAGCCCGATCACCGCGTGGTTCAGGAAATCGTCCCCCTCCAGCATCGCATCCTGATAATCGCCGAACTCGGGCAAACGGTGAGTGACGAAATCCTCCAGCGCCTCCAGCGCCTGCGCCCGCGAAGTGGCGAACCAGAAGGGCCGCAGATCGCCGAAATTGTCGCCGAACCGCGCCTCCACCAGATCGAGCACCTTTTCCGTCACCGCATCGGGGTCGAACCGGATCGGGCGCGGGCGCAGCAGGTCGGCTCGGGCGGGCTTGCGGTTGTCATGGTCGAAATTCCACTTGCCGCCGGCAGGCTTGTCGCCCTCCATCAGCAGGCCGGTCTTGCGGCGCATCTCGCGATAGAAATACTCCATCCGCAACGCCTTGCGCCCCTCGGCCCAGGCGTCGAACCCGGCCTGTGTGCAGATGAAGCGGTCATCGGGCAGCAGCCGCACCGGCAGCGCGGCCTCCTGCAGAGCCTCGATCAGGCGCCATTCGCCGGGGGTGGTGGCGATGACCTCGCGCGCCCCGAATTCCTCGGCCCGGCGCAAAATCTCGCCGGGGATGGAACCGCTATTGCCCTCGTCGTCGAGCCGGCTGTAGGCCACCTGCCAGCCCTGCCCGCGCAGGGCGTCGGCGAATTTGCGCATGGCGGCAAAGAGAAAGGCGATTTTCTTGGGGTGATGGGGCACATAGCCCGCCTCGGCCGCGACCTCGGCCATCACCACCACGTCGCGCGCCTTGTCGCCTTTGCGCAGGGCCGCCACGCCGGGGGTCAACTGGTCCCCCAGCACGAGGATCAGGCGCGGCACGCTCACCACGGCACCGGATGGCCGGCATAGTCGAAAAACTGCCCCGTCTGTTCGGGCGTCAGCCCGTCGATCACCGACAGGAGCCGCGCGGCCGCCTTTTCGGCGCTCACCGACGGATGCCGGCCAAGGTATTTCTCGGTAAAGGGTGTGGCCACGGTGCCGGGGTGCAGCGCCACGCAGATCGCCTGCTTGTGGCTGCGCCCGATCTCGATCGCGGCCGAGCGCAGGAACTGGTTGAGCGCGGCCTTGGAGGCGCGATAGGAATACCAGCCGCCAAAGCCGTTATCCCCGATGCTGCCCACCCGCGCCGACAGCACCGCCAGCACCGCGCGGCCCTCGCGCGGCAGCAGGCGCGGCGCCTCGGCCATGATCAGCGCGGGCCCCATGGCGTTGAGCCGAAACTGCCCGAGCATGCCCTCGGGCGAAAGCTGGCGCAGTGCCTTTTCGGGGCCTTGCGCGCCGATTTCCAGCGCCCCGGTGGCCACGAAGATCAGATCATAGGGCCCGTCGAGCCCGCCGAGGTGCCGGGCGACAGAGGCCGCGTCGGTCACATCCAGCCCGTCATCGCGCCGCGACAGGGTGGTGACCGCGTCGCCGCGCGCGCGCAGCGCCTCTGTGACAGCGCAGCCGATCCCGCCCGATGCCCCGATCACCAATGCCCGTGCCATTCTCGCCCCTTTGTCGCGTCCGAACCTCCGGGCAGATAGGGCGCGACGCGGGGCGGAAAAGGCCGCAGGTTCAGACCTGCGCGCCCAGTTGCCGGCGCGCGAAAGCGGCAATATCGGCTGCCCGATGCGCCCCGGCGAGCCGCCCTGCCTCGCGCCCTCCGCGGAACAGGATCAGCAGCGGTATGCCCCGGATGCCGAAGCGCTGCGCGGCGGCCGGGTGCGTCTGCGTGTCGATCTTGGCCAGGCGGATGCCGGGCGCGAGTTCTGAGGCGACACGGGCGAATTCGGGCGCCATCATGCGGCAGGGGCCGCACCACGGCGCCCAGAAATCCACCAGCAGCGGCACATCGTCGGTGCGGATCGCCTTTTGCAGCGTCGGGAAATCCAGCGCGGCGACCTTTGGCGCGACCAGCGCCGCGCCGCAGGTGCCGCATTTCGGCCCGGCGCCCAGCCGTTCGGCGGGCACCCGGTTGGCCTGAGCACAGGCAAAGCAGACAAGTTTCTCGGCGCTCATGGCGGCCCCCTCACATTCAACAAACGGAATATGGAGAGCGAGCCGCCCCGCTTCAACCCCTATTCGGCCGCCTGGGCATAGTCTTCCAGCGGCGGGCAGGTGCAGATCAGGTTGCGGTCACCATGGACATTGTCCACCCGGCCCACGGGCGGCCAGTATTTGTCCACCCGGAACGAGCCCGGCGGGAAACAGCCCTGTTCGCGCGGATAGGGGCGGTCCCACTCGGCCACGAGGTCTTCGACCGTATGGGGCGCGCGGCGCAGCGGGCTTTCCTCGGCCGTCCAGTCACCGGCCTCGACGCGCGCGATTTCCTCGCGGATCGCCAGCATCGCGGTGCAGAAACGGTCAAGCTCGGCCTGCGTCTCGCTCTCGGTCGGCTCCACCATCAGGGTGCCGGCCACCGGCCAGCTCATCGTGGGGGCGTGAAAGCCGTTGTCGATCAGCCGCTTGGCGATGTCGTCCACACTGACCCCGGCCGCCGAAAAGGGCCGCGTATCCAGAATGCACTCATGCGCGACCCGCCCCGTCGGCCCCTTGTAAAGCACCTCATAGGCGCCTTGCAGCCGTGCGGCGATGTAATTGGCGTTCAGGATCGCCACGCGCGTGGCCTGCGTCAGCCCGGCGCCGCCCATCATCAGGCAATAGGCCCAGGAAATCAGCAGGATCGAGGCAGAGCCATAGGGCGTCGCGCTCACCGGCCCCTCGGCCCCGCCGGTTGCCGGATGGCCCGGCAGATGCGGCGCCAGATGGGCCTTGACGCCGATCGGGCCCATACCGGGGCCGCCGCCGCCATGGGGGATGGCGAAGGTCTTGTGCAGGTTCAGGTGGCTCACATCGGCGCCGA
>SKUV01000395.1 GCA_007129775.1 Paracoccaceae bacterium
CAGGGTGAGGCTCATCTTGCCAGTGCGCAGGGTTTCGGCAAAGCCGGTGAGCGGCTTGTCGGCCGCATGGGTCAGCCGTTCGGGCAGAAGCACAATCCGCTTGCCCTGCGCCAGGGCCTCGCCCAGCCGGCCCGAGACCGGCTCCGGCCGGCCCTTGATCAGCGCGAGCCCGCCCAGGAATTCCAGCCCCATATCCTTGCGGACCTGTTCCTCGGTGCGCACCCGGTCATCGCGCCATTCGCGGATGGCAATGAACCCCAGCGCGAGGATGAAGCCCAGAAGCCCCATCTGCGCCTGAACGCGCGTGGCATTGGGCGACGTCTGCCCGCCGGGCCGCGCGCGGTTGAGCACTGTCGCGAAGGAGGTCGGAACCTCCTGGCGTTGGGTGGCTTCCTGATAGCGCTGCTGGAAGCTCGCATAGAGGGTTTCCAGTGTCTCGGCATTCCGCTCCAACTCGCGCAGCTCGACCAGAACGGCCTGATCGGCGCCGACGCGTTCGCCGACGCGCGCTTGTGCCGCCTCGAGGCTCGCCACACGCTCGCGCGCGGCGCGCATGTCATCGCGCACCAGGTCGGCATTGCGCCGGACTTCCTCGAACATCAGCGTCTCGAGATCGCGCAACTCGCGCTGGCGCCGCTGCGTCTGGGCGTGATCCTCGCCCAGGGTGGCGACCAGATTGTTGTAATTGCTCAAGGTGTTGAGATAGCGCGCGCGCAGATCCGAGGTGATCCCCTGCGTGGCGGTTTCGCGCACGACTGCGGTCGTGTCCTCGTTCTCGACAATCTCGGTCAGGCGGCGGTTGCGGGCTTCGAGATCGACCAGTTCGGCGCGCGCCTCGACGAGATTGGCGGTCAGACGCTCGAATTCGGCATCCGTGGCACGGTTGACATCGACGCCCTGCAGGTTGTTTTCAGCACGGAACCGCTCGGCGATCTCGCTGGCGCGTTCGGATTGCTCGCGCAGCTGGTCGCGGCGGTTGCGAAGCCAGTCGATCGCGCGCTGCGACGCCTCTCCCGTGACCTCGAGCTGATCCTGCATATAGGCCTCGGCGATCGCATTGGCGATTTCGGCCGAAAGCTGCGGCGAGGTCGAGGTGTAGCGGATCTGCACCACTCGGCTGCCCGTGACTGGGGTCAGGTCCATGCCGCCGCGCATCCGGCGGGCGGCATTCTCGATGGCGCGCGCCTCGCGCTCTTCGGGCGTGAGTTCGGGGGGCGGCGGGTTGGCGGGCAGGTCGGGCACACTGTCATCGGCGAGCAGACCGCGCGCCCAGGAGAGACCCGAGGAGAGGGTATTGCGGATCTGCCAGCGGATCGTATTGGTGATCTCGCTCAAGCCAGCGCGGCGCGGGGCGTTGAAGGCGGCATTCTCGTGCAGGTCCAGCATCCGGACCACACGCTCGGCGATCCGTTCGGAGCGCAGCACCTGAAGCTCGGTCTGGATCGTGGCCTCGGCAATCTGCGCGCCGGACACGCCCGAGAAATCCCGGAATGTATCGTCATCCGCGGAGCGGCCGATATTCACATCGACCTGCGATGTGTAAAGCGGCGTCGTGGTCGAGACATGGGCGACGCCCAGCCCGACCCCCACGACCGTGGCCAGAACGATCAGCCACAGATTGCGCCGGAGCACCCCAAGCAGCTTGCTGATATCAATCTCGTCATCGCTGCGCGGCATCTGGGTATCTTGCGCCCTGAACGGGTCGCCGTTCAATCGGTTCATCGGCTTTCCTGAAAGATAACGTCACATATTGCTTTCCATGCGACAGGTTTGGCGGGCCCGCGTCGATGAAAACCTAAATGCTACACACCAAGAAACTGTTACTGCTGTAGCAGGGTTTGTGCAATTACGACATGAGTTTCTGCGCCGCAATGTGACGGTTTTGCGGAACAAAAGACCGAAATCTGCGCGTGAGTGGCAGGGTCTGCGTTCAATTGTTCGGGCTGACGATATCATTGTTTGACCCGCCCAGCGGAAGCAGCGAAATCCCGTTCCCCCCCGTGCCACCGCCGATCGTGCCGGGGCCGGCGCCGCGGCCCGGGTTCTGCGCGAAGATCGCCTCATGCCCGGGCAGGGTGCCATCCGTGCCGCCCGGGGTGGTGGTGCCACCGCCCACACCGGCGAGCGGACCTGCCGGCGGGGTGGCCGGGGGAATACCGGGGCCATCATTGATGGCGGCGACATCGACCTCGCCGCGCAGCACGCTCACCATCTGCATCATAACGCCGCCCTCGAGCGCAAGCGCTGTTTCGAGCGCGGAGGCGATCAGGTCATCGGCCGTCTCGGTGATCCGGGCCAGCGCCGTGCCGAACATGGCGGCGCAATCTGCATCGGCCATGTTGCCGAAGCGCACCATATCTTCCGCGCGGCGCCGGTTGAAGCTCAGCGCAGCAAGGGCCAGCCCTTCGAGCACCGGCTCTTCCAGAGTGGCGCAGCGGGTCTCGATATCCTCCAGCAGTGCTGTGGCGAGCGGCGGAAGAAGGTCAGGCGGGGCGGCCGCGATCACCAGTTCGCGAATATCGGAGCCCGGGTTTTCGGTGATCGCCGCAATGACCAGCGCCACAAGCGGCCCGGGCCGGTCGCCGGACTGGGCCAGCAGGCGGATGCGGTCGGCCATATCCTGTTCGGGCAGCAAGGCCACTTGCGCGAGGAATCCTGCATCGAACTTCGCATCGCCGAGTTCGGCCATGAAGGCGTTATCGGGCAGATCGAGGATAAGTTGCAGATGCCCGCCAGCCCCGGCACTGGCCTGTGCGGAGGGTTCCTTCGCCAGCCCGGTGCCCAGACTTGCTGCCGTGATGAAACACACTGCGGCCAGCGCGAGGGCGGGCGCTTTCAAGAAAGATCCTGTTTGAAATCCGGGTCTCAGCACTTGCATTTCGAAGCCTCTTCCGCGCAGGCGGTCTGGAGCGACAAGTCTTTTGGTCAACTTGAATAAAACGCTCTCTATCTGCGTGCAGATTAGGCGATGCATTCAACTCTGTCGATATTCCGACAGGGATTATCAAGGTTAATCCTTCAGTAACTTTACGTCTTGGTTACCAGAAAGTTACACTTGCCTTCGGAAATGATTGCCGCGCTCAACCTGTGGGTTGCATAGGCCCCGGTGTCGAGGCTGATGCGCCCCTGATGGGCCGTGGGGTGGTCGCGAATCGTATGGCCATGGGCGACCCAGATACCATCGGCGCGCGGGATGCGCTCGAATTCCGGATGGCCCCAGAGCAGATGTATTTCCACCTGCTGATCGGGCGGGGCATGCGGGTCGGCGCCGGCATGAGTGGCCAGCACATTGCCCGAGCGGTAGCTCAGCGGCAGGGCGCGCAGCCAGTCCTCGGTGCCCGGTGGCAGGGCGGCGCGCAGCGCGTCGCGGGCCTCGTGAAGTGCGTCGGGGCTGTCTTCGGGCGGGTAGATGTCATAGCTCGCCAGCGTCTGCACCCCGCCATTGCGCAACCACAGCCGTCCGGCCGCGTCGGGCGCAGCCAGAAATTCGAGCATCATCGCTTCGTGATTGCCCTTGAGGCAGATGACCTCCGCCCCCCAGCCGTCGCCTTGCAGGGCCTGCAGTTGCGCCAGCACCTCGGCGCTGCGCTCGCCCCGGTCGATGTAATCGCCCAGGAACACAAGCGGCGCGCGCGGATCCGCGCGCGCCGCGACCAGCCGCAGAAGCTCCTCGAG
>SKUV01000174.1 GCA_007129775.1 Paracoccaceae bacterium
TCGGACTCTATCGCATAGGTGTCGCCGGCGTGGAACACGGGCTCCAGCATCGCCCATATCGCGGGCGCATCCCCGGGCGTGGCGGGGCGGATCGTCAGGGCGGCGCGGTCCACGGGCGCCCTAGAATTCCACCACCGCCCGGATCGACTTGCCCTCGTGCATCAGATCGAATCCTTCGTTGATCTGATCGAGCGTCAGCTTGTGGGTGATCATCGGGTCGATCTCGATCTTGCCGTCCATATACCAATCCACGAATTTCGGCACATCCCGCCGCCCCTTGGCGCCGCCGAAGGCCGTGCCCTTCCAGACCCGGCCGGTAACAAGCTGGAAGGGCCGCGTGCTGATCTCGGCCCCCGCGGGCGCCACGCCGATGATCACCGACACGCCCCAGCCCCGGTGCGAGCATTCCAGCGCGTCGCGCATCACCTGCACATTGCCGGTGGCGTCAAAGCTGTAATCCACGCCCCCGATGGCATCATCCCCGCGCTGGGTCAGCTTCACGATTTCCGCCACCGTGTTCTCGACCTTCGAGGGGTTGATGAAATGGGTCATCCCGAACTTGCGCGCCATCTCGGCCTTGCTGTCGTTGAGGTCCACGCCGATGATCATGTCGGCGCCGGCCATGCGCAGCCCCTGGATGACATTCAGCCCGATGCCGCCGAGCCCGAAGACCGCGGCCGTCGACCCGATCTCCACACCCGCCGTGTTGATCACCGCGCCGATGCCGGTGGTCACGCCGCAGCCGATATAACAGATCTTGTCGAAGGGCGCGTCGGGCCGGACCTTTGCCAGCGCGATCTCGGGCAGCACCGTGTGATTGGCGAAGGTCGAACAGCCCATGTAGTGGTAGATCGGCGTGCCATCGAGCATGGAAAAACGGGTCGTGCCGTCGGGCATCAGCCCCTGCCCCTGCGTGCCCCGGATCGCCGTACAGAGGTTGGTCTTGCCCGAGCGGCAGGAATAGCACTGGCGGCATTCGGGCGTATAAAGCGGGATGACGTGGTCGCCGGGCTTGAGGGTCGTCACCCCCTCGCCGACCTCAACCACCACGCCCGCGCCCTCGTGGCCGAGGATCGACGGAAACAGCCCCTCCGGATCGGCGCCCGAGCGGGTGAACTCATCGGTGTGGCAGATGCCGGTGGCCTTGATCTCGACCAGCACCTCGCCCGCCTTGGGGCCATCGAGGTTCACCTCCATGATTTCGAGCGGTTTTCCCGCCTCGAGGGCAACGGCGGCACGGGTACGCATGGCGGATCCTCCTCTGACAACCGCGCCCAGATTGCGGTAAAGCGTTGCGCGATGCAATCGCGCAATGCCGCTCACATCCCCGTGGCGGGGCTTGCGCGGGGGCGGCGGTGCAGCCATCTGTCGACGATGACCGGATTTGCCTTCATACTCCTGTCCGGCCTGGCCCTTGCCGGAGGAGACAGCATGACGCGCGACAGCGATTCCCTGCCGGGGGCCCGCCCCTTCAGCTTTTCCGCCCCGGAGGCCGGGCCAAAAGGGGCCGGCCCGACAAATGGCGGGGAAGACCCCTGCCATGCCGCCGATTTCGAGCATCTGATCGGCCAGCCCGTGCCCGATGCCGAAACGCTCGCCGCGCTGGAAGGCCCGGCGCGCGTGCGCGTCATCGCCCCGGGCGACATGGTGACGATGGATCACCTGCCCCAGCGGCTCAACATCGAGACCGACGGCGGGGGCATCGTGCTGCGGCTGCGCTGCGGCTGAGCGGCGGGCCGCGCCGGCCGGCTCAGGGCCAGCGGGCCCAGGGATGGGGCTGGCCGCTCAGGTCCAGATAGACCGATTTCTGCGCCATATGGGCCCGGATCCCCTCGCGCCCCTTTTCGCGACCGATGCCGGCATCCTTTTCGCCGCCGAAAGGGGTGGCGATGGAGAACTGCTTGTAGGTGTTGATCCAGACCGTGCCGGTGGTGATGGCGCGTGCCACGCGCCATGCGCGCGGGAAATCGCGGGTCCAGATGCCGCAGGCCAGCCCGTAGGAATTGTCATTGCCCTGCGCGATCACGTCGGCCTCGTCCTCGAACGGCAGCACGCACAGGACCGGGCCGAAGACCTCTTCGCGGCAGATGGTGGCGCTGTTGGAAAGCCCCGCAAGGATGGTGGGCAGGTAATAGGCGCCGGCCTCCAGCCCCTCGGGCGCGGAACCGCCGCAGAGCACCTCGGCCCCCTCGGCGCGCGCCTGATCGACCATGGCGGCGACGCTGTCCCGGTGATCGCGATGGACCATCGGCGCCACCTGCGTTGCGGCCTCGAACGGGTCGCCCACCTTCAGCGCCTGCGTGGCCTGCACGAGCCGCGCCACGAAATCGTCGTAAATCTCGCGCTGCACGAACAGCCGGGTGCCGGCGATGCAGCTTTGCCCGGTCGATGAGAAGACGCCGAACAGAACCCCCGCGATGGCAAGGTCCAGATCGGCATCGGCGAAGACGATGGTGGGCGACTTGCCGCCCAGTTCCAGCGACACGGGCATGAGCTTTTCCGCCGCCTGCCGCGCCAGCATCCGCCCAGTGGAGGTTCCGCCGGTAAAGCTGACCTTGCCCACGGCCGGATGTTCCACCAGCAGGTTGCCGATCTCGCGCCCGGCCCCGGGCAGGACCGACAAGAGCCCCGCGGGCAGGCCCGCCGCCTCCACGATGCGCGCGAATTCGAGCGCGACCAGGGGCGACCAGCTGGCCGGTTTCAGCAGAACCGCATTGCCCGCCGCCAGCGCCGGCGCGACCTTTTGCGCATCCGAGGCGATAGGCGAATTCCATGGTGTGATCGCGGCGACAAGCCCCAGCGGCTCGTGCACCGACATGGTCAGGTAATCGCCCCGCGGCACCGTCAGCGCGTCGTCCAGCGTTTCGAGCGCCGCGGCGGTATAGCGGAAGGTGCCGGCGGCGCTGGCGGCAAGCGCGGTGGTCTCGCGCAGGGTCTTGCCGGTGTCGCGGGTCTGGATATGGGCGATGCGGTCGGCATTGGCCTCGATCCCGTCGGCGATGCGGTGCAGGATGCGCGCGCGCTCGTGCGCCTTCATGCCGCGCCATGCGGGATCGGCCTGCGCGCGCAGGGCCCGCTCGATGGCGCGTTCGCCGTCGGCGCGGCCCGCCCCCCGCAGGGTGCGGTTGAGGCTGCCGTCGGCGGGAAAGGTGGAGGTGATCTCGGCCCCCGTGCCCTCTTCCCAGCGCCCGCCGATGAAAAGCCGCCCGTCGGGCATGTCGATCGCGGTCATATGGCCACCTCGCGGCTGCGGTTGAGCACCTCGCGCGCCAGCGAATAGACCGTGGCGAGCGAGGTCTTGGGATTGTCGGGCGAGGGATGGCCCTCGATCCGGATGCAGAAATCCGCCGCGCCCGCGCTCACCTGCACCTCGTGCAGATTGCGCGACACGCCCGGGTCGGCGACGAGTTGCACCTCCGTCGCCTCGAAGCCCGGGCCGGCGAGCGCCAGCGTGGCGGCGACATTTGCATTCTTGGGATAGGCGCGCGCGGCCTGCCGCGCGGTGCCGGTAAAGAAGGTGGCGGGCTGCGTCAGCCCGGCCAGATCGAGCGCGTCTTCGGCCGGGGTGCCGGCCCATGCCATGGGCGGCTTGCGCCCGGTATAGCGCAACCGCGTGATGCCCGAGGGGCGCAGCGCGGCCAGCAGGTCGACCGCGCCCACCGCGCCCGCCGGCA
>SKUV01000202.1 GCA_007129775.1 Paracoccaceae bacterium
GCCAGCCCGTAGGCCCCGGCCAGCATCAAGAGCACGAACAGCCCGATACTGGCCGACAGCGCCAGCGGCAGGGCCGAGTTGCCGGGCAGAACCGCCACATGGTCGGGGGCACCGCTGCCCGCGCCGGTCACCAGCACCTCGCGCCGGCCGCGCGGCGCGCCGGGCAATAGCCCCTCGCCCCGCACCAGCGAAAGCATCACCTCGGCCGCCGGGCGGCCCAGATGGCGCGGCCCCGGCAGCGAGGCGAAGTTATGCGTGGGCGCGGGCAAGGGCATCGCCCAGTCGAGCGTCGGCGCGCCCCACGGATCGCGGCGCGCGCGCCGGCCCAGCGTCGCCTGCAGGATCAGGTCGAGCGCGAACATCGCAAATCCGATGGTCATGACGAAACCGAAGATCGACGAGGTCAGGTTCAGCCAGACCCATTCGGGATTGTCGGGATAGACATCGATCCGCCGCGGCATCCCCAGCAAGCCCGTCAGATGCATCACGAAGAAGGTGCCGTGAAAGCCGATCAGGATAACCCAGAAGGCGGCCTCGCCCAGCCCCTCGATCCGGCGCCGGCCGGTGATCAGCGGCATCCAGTAGGTTGCGGCCGCCATCATCGGAAAGACGAAGCCGCCGATCAGCACATAATGCAGATGCGCGGTGACAAAGGCCGTGTCATGGGCCTGCCAGTTGAAGGGCACGATGGCGAGCATCACGCCGGTCAGCCCGCCCATCACGAAGGTCAGGAAGAAGCCCAGAATGTGATACATCGGCAGCACCAGTTGCGGCCGCCCCTTCCACATCGTCCCGATCCAGGCAAAGACCTGCACCGCCGTGGGCACCGCCACCAGCACCGAGGCCGCGGAAAAAAACGCCAGCGCCATATGCGGGATGCCCACGGTGAACATGTGATGCACCCAGAGCCCGAAGCTCAGGAACACCAGCGCCAGGATCGCCGCGACGATCGCGCCATAGCCGAGGATCGTTGTGCGGCACAGCACCGGGATCATCATCGACATCACCCCGGCGGCGGGCAGGAATATGATATAGACCTCCGGATGGCCGAACAGCCAGAAGAGGTGCTGCCACAGAAGCGGATCGCCCCCGCGCGTGGGGTCGAAGAAGGGCCAGCCGAAGGCGCGCTCCACCTCCAGCAGGACGGAGCCCGCGATCAGCGGCGGAAAACCCACCAGCATCATCGCGCTGGTGCCCAGCATGTACCAGGCAAAGAGCGGCATCTCGGTCAGCTTCATGCCCGGCGCGCGCTGGCGCAGGATGGTGACGGTAATCTCCACCGCCGCGGCGATGGCCGAGATCTCGACGAAGGTGACCCCCAGCAGCCAGACATCGGCGTTGATGCCCGGCGAATAGGTGGCGCTCGACAGCGGCGTGTACATGAACCAGCCGTCGCGCGGCGCGACACCGCCCAGAAGCGCGCCCAGCATGATCAGCCCGCCGAAAAGATAGCACCAGTAGCCCAGCGCCGTGAGCCGCGGAAAGGCCATGTCGCGCGTGCCCAGCATCTTCGGGAGAAGCCAGATCCCCAGCCCCTCCAGCATCGGGATGGCAAAGAGAAACATCATGATGCTGCCGTGCATCGTGAAGATCTGGTTATAGCGTTCGGTGTCCAGAAAGGCGCCCTCGTGGGAAGCCAGTTGCGCCCGGATCAGCATGGCCAGCACACCGCCGATGGCGAAGAACACCAGCGCCGTGGCCATGAACCGCAGCCCCAGCGTGGTGTGGCTGGTGCTGGTGATCTGGCCCCCGATACCGGGCGCATTGGCCCAGACGCGGGCCAGTTCGCGATGCAGCGCCAGCGCCCGTTGCGGGCGGTTGGCGGCGATGTCCGCGGCCTCGGCCCTGTCGGCCGCGGCGGCGAGGCTTGCGTCACTCATCCCCGGCCTCCTGCCCGTTTTCGTCCCGCGGCGCGGGGGGCCAGTCTGCATGGGCGGTGACGACGAACCGCATTCCCGCATGACCGATGCCGCAGAATTCCGCGCAGACCCCGCCATAATCCCCCGCCGCCCCGGCGAGGATGCGGGCGCGGTTGGTCCGCCCCGGGATCGCGTCGAGCTTGCCGGCCAGTTGCGGCACCCAGAAGGAATGGATCACGTCGGAGGAGGTGATCAGCACATCCACCGGCGCGCCCGCGGGGATATGCAGGTGACCCTCGGTCTCCACCGCCTCGCCGTCCGGGCCCTCATGACTGAACCGCCAGCCCCATTGATAGGCATGGGCACGCACCTCCACCGCGCCGTCGTCGCGCGGCACGATCCGCTCGCCCACCCAGAGCCCCGCGCCCAGCACCGCCCCCAGCACCGAAAGCGAGAACCACAGCCCCAGCCCGTGGGTCCAGATACGCGGGCGCGTGGCGCGCGGTGGCCCGAAGCCCAGGCCCAGCAGCACGAGGACAAGAAGCGTCAGCGCCCCCGCCCCGGCCAGCATCGCCCACCAGAGCCACGCAATCTCGGCCGCGACCGGCCCGCCCGGCTCCAGTGTCGAGAGCGGCCCGGAACAGCCCGCAAGAAGCGCAAGCGCCGGCAGCGCGACGCTCCGGGGCGCGCGAGAGGGGGCGGGGCCGGCGCGCATCAGAGCGGCTCCAGCAGGGGCGGCAGGGGCTGGCCGCGCGGGCTGAGCAGCGCCTCCGGCAGCCGGTCGATCAGGCCCTGCAGATCAGGCTTGGCCAGCACCAGCCACAGCACCAGCGCCACCAGCGCCACCAGCACCGGCAGCAGCAGCAGCAGCGCAAGTGGCGGCATCCGCCA
Organism: Paracoccaceae bacterium; assembly: GCA_007129775.1. Classification (GTDB taxonomy): domain Bacteria; phylum Pseudomonadota; class Alphaproteobacteria; order Rhodobacterales; family Rhodobacteraceae; genus Rhodobaculum. The sequence goes on from SKUV01000202.1 coordinate 2,751, forward strand.
GGCCCCGCGCCCCTCGCCAATCAGCACGATGACATGGCCGAGCCATGCATGGATCAGCACCATCCCGGCCACGGCCAAAAGCTTGGCCAGCATCCACGGCGCCAGCACCGCATCGGCGAGGATCAGCGCGGTTCCGGCCGCCACCGCGACCACCGCCGCGGGGCTGACCACCCGGGTATAGCTGTAATGGCTGAGCCAGCGGAACGCGGCAAATCCCGCCTGTGTGCGCATCGCCGCGCCGCGCCCGTGGCGCTGCATCAGCACCGGCAGCGCCAGCAGCCCCGCCACCCAGATCGCCAGCGCCGCGATATGGAGCGCCTTCAGCGCGGCGATCATGCCTCCCGCTCCTGCGCGTCGTGTTCGCCGTGCAGCACCTGCCACGCCATGAAGGCGGCGAGGATGCCCAGCGGCACCATTCCGGGCACCCACATCACCAGCCCGGCCAGTTGCTGATCCTGCAGCGCGCTCAGCCCGAAGCGTTCGGCATGGGCCAGATGCTCGACATAGAAAGGGCGCCCGGCGAAGGTCAGAAGCGCGCCCAGAAGGCCCATCTGCCCCACCAGCGGCGCGAGCCAGACCACATGGCCCAGGGCCCGGCGCCGCCGCCCCAGCACCGCCGACCAGAAGGCCCATGCCGGCAGGATCAGCGCCGCCTGCATCGCCCAGTAGATCGTGGCGCTGTCCCAGGCCGCCGAATAGATGCGCGGCACATGCCACAGCCAAAGCGCCGCCGACAGCGCCAGAAAGGCCGGCCCGGCCGGCGCGCGCCGCCACGGCAGCGCCAGCGCCAGCGCCGGCGCGAGCACGCCCAGCACCACCAGATGATGCAGCGTGCGCGCCGAGAAGAGCGCCACCGTCAGCGCGCACAGCGGCGAGACGAAGGCCACCACCGCCGCCGCCAGCGCCCCGGCGAGGGCCC
>SKUV01000318.1 GCA_007129775.1 Paracoccaceae bacterium
ATCTGGCATCTGCGGCACCGCGGTCTTTCCGCCGCGGCTGGTGGCGCCGTCCGGGGTTGCGCCGCCGCTGGAATGGGCTGTCTCCGAAGGGCGCGGGGCGGTGCATTCCGTCACTGTTGTCCACCCCCGTGGGGGCGCGCCTTATGCGCTGGCCCTGGTGGACCTGGACGAGGGGTTCCGCATGATGAGCCGGATCGACACCGACACGCCCGAAGCCGTGGCTATCGGCGCGCGGCTGCGCGTGGCCTTTCGCGCGCTGGAAGACGACGGCCCGCCGCTGCCGGTCTTCGCACCCCAGGAGGATGGCATATGACCCCGCAACGCGGATCGGTGGCCGTCGTGGGCGTGGCGGAATCCGACCTCGGGCGCGTGCCCGACGACATGACGCCCGCCGATCTGATGGCGCAGGCCGTGGCCCGGGCGCTTGCTGAATGCAACCTGCGGCTGGAGGATGTGGACGGGCTTTTCGCAACCACCTCGCAAATCCGCATGGGGCCGCTGGCGCTGGCCGAATACCTGCGCATCCGGCCACGGGTCTTTGACGGCACGAATATCGGCGGCTCGTCCTTTCAGGCCCATCTGGCCCATGCCCATCTGGCGCTGGAGGCCGGGCTCTGCGATGTCGCGGTGATCGCCTATGGCAGCACACAGCGCAGCGTGAGCCGGGCCTCGGCCTCCCCGCGCGAGGTCAACCCGTGGGAGACGCCCTATCGCCCGATCCTGCCGGTCTCGGCCTATGCGCTGGCGGCCGCGCGGCACATGCACCTTTACGGCACCACGCGCGAGCAGATGGCCGAAGTGGCGGTTGCGGCACGGGCATGGGCGCTGAAGAACCCGAAATCATGGGAAAAGGAGCCGCTGAGCATCGACGAGGTGCTGTCGGCCCGGATGATCAGCACGCCGCTGGGGCTGCGCGATTGCTGCCTTGTCACCGACGGCGGCGGCGCAATGGTGCTCGTGCGGGCCGAGCGCGCGCGCGATCTGGGCGTGACCCCGGCCTATGTGCTGGGCCATGGCGCGGCGCTGGGGCATCAATCGATCACGGGGATGGAGGAACTGACGACCACGGTCGCGGCGCAATCGGGCAGGGCGGCCTTCGCCATGGCCGGGGCCACGCCCGCGCAGATGGATGCCACAATCCTCTATGACGCCTTCACCATCACCCCGATCCTGTTTCTGGAGGATCTGGGCTATTGCGCCAAGGGCGAGGGCGGCGCCTTCGTGGAAGGCGGCGCGCTGGCGCCCGGGGGGCGGCTGGCGATGAACACCAACGGCGGCGGGCTGTCCTATTGCCACCCCGGCATGTGGGGCATTCTGGGCATGATCGAGGCGGTGCGTCAGGTGCAGGGCGCCTGCGGCGCCCGGCAGGTGCCCGGCGCGGCGCTGGCACTATCGCACGGCAACGGCGGCGTGCTGTCGAGCCAGTGCACCGTGATCTTCGGCGCGCCCGAGACGGTCTGAGCGGAAAGAGGGAGTGGACGGAATGCTGATGCAGGACAGGGTGGTTCTGGTCACCGGGGCCGGGCGCGGGATCGGGCGCGCGATCGCGCTGGCCGCCGCGCGCGAGGGGGCGAAGGTGGTCGTCAACGACATCGGCGTGGCGCTTTCGGGCGAGGCCGAGGCCGAAAATCCGGCCGATGCCGTGGTCGCCGAAATCGTGGGGATGGGCGGGCAGGCCATGGCCAACCGCGACAGCGTAGCCGAGCATGAGGGCGCCGAAGCCATGGTCGCGGCGACGCTGGCGCGCTTCGGCCGGATTGACGCAGTCGTCAACAACGCCGCCATCCTGCGCGATGCGATCTTTCACCGCCTGACGCCCGCGGACTGGGATGCGGTGATCCGGGTCAATCTGAACGGCGCCTTCTATGTCAGCCGCGCGGCGGCGCCCCATATGCGCGAAGCGGGCGGCGGCGCCTTCGTGCACATCATCTCCAATTCCGGGCTGGCGGGGAATTTCGGGCAGGCGGCCTATGCGGCCTCCAAGGCCGGGCTGGCGGCGCTGTCGAAATCCATCGCCATCGACGGCGAACGCTTCGGCATCCGGTCGAACTGCATCGCGCCTTCGGCCTGGACGCGGATGACCTCTTCGATTCCCGATACGCCCGAAAACCGCGCCCGCATCGCCCAGCGCAAGCAGGTCACGCCCGACAAGAACGCGCCGCTCGCCGTCTATCTGGCCAGCCCCGCGGCCGACGGGGTCACGGGGCAGATCTTCGCCACAAAGATGAACGAGATCTTTCTGATGAGCCAGTCACGCCCGCTGCGCGGCATCCACCGGGACGGCGGCTGGACCCCGCAGACCGTGGCCGAGCACGCCATTCCCGCCATGCGCGCGAGCTTCTACCCGCTGGAGCGCAACGAGCACATCTTCCCGTGGGAGCCGGTCTGACCGGATCGATGAAAGGAGCCCCTGCCATGAAACTGCGCAGCAACCTGTGGTCCGAACTGAGCCGCGACGAGATCGGCGCTGCGGCCGAGGCCGGCGCGCTGGCGGTGATCCCCATGGGATCGACCGAACAGCACGGACCCCACCTGCCCACCGGCACCGACAGCATCCTGACCGAGCGGATCGCGCTGCGCGCGGCGCGGGTCTCGGAGCATCCGGTGGTGGTGACGCCTACCTTCAGCATGGCCTTTTCGCCCCATCACGGCGCATGGCCCGGCACGATCACGCTGAGTGCCGCGACGATGATGGCGCTGCTGGGCGATATCACCGCCTCGGTCGCGCGGGCGGGGTTCAAGCGGCAGTTGCTCGTCAACGGCCATGGCGGCAACCGCGGTGTCATGACGGTGGCGGCCTCCGAATTCACCTGCGCGGGGCGCGAAGTGGGCTGGGTGGAGTATTTCGGCCCCGCCCGGGCCGAGATGAACGCGGCGCTGAAGGGCCCGGCCAAGGGCGTCACCCATGCTGCCGAGGCCGAAACCGCGCTGATCCTTGCGCTGATGCAGGACAGCCCCGAACTGGCCGCGCATTATCAGGCCCGGGCGGCGGCCCTGCCGGCGCGGCGCAAGACCACCTTCCGCTCTGCCGGCGACAGCGGGCGCAGCGTGATCGCCGAGGCCGGCGGCTGGTGGCCCTCGATCTATGGCGCGGGCGATCCCGGCTATAACGGAGAACCCGCGCTCGCCACCACCGAGACGGGAGAGGCGATGCTGGCGGTGATCGTGCCGAAACTCGCCGCCTTCTACGCCGATTTCGCCCGCGCCGAGATGCCTGCAGGCGGGATGCCGCCGCTCGACTGAACACGCGCGCAAACCGCGGCCGAGGCGCACCCGCCCGGTGATCCGCCCGGTGATCCGCCCGGTGAACGCCGCGAGAGCCTCCCGGGCAGCGGATGGCCGCCCGACCGGCCAGCCGCTTGGGCGAGGCTGGGTGCGCCGTGCGAGGTCGTCCGGACGGGGCCGGGATAAACCGCCCACCCGGGCGTTGCGCGCGGCTGTCCGCGGCCATCCGATGCCCTGCTGGTGTGATGACCGGCCCTTGGCCGCGCTTCAGGCGGCGCGCTCCAGCGCGCGGCTGATGCCCTCGGACCAGCCCAGAAGCGCCTCGTCACGCCTGCGCGGGGCGACCAGTTGCAGGCCCAGCGGCAGATGGCCACCGGGAAGGGGCGCGCATGGCAGGCTGAGCGCGGGCTGGCCGGTAAAGCTGAAAGGCTGGTTCAT
>SKUV01000412.1 GCA_007129775.1 Paracoccaceae bacterium
CCACCACATGGGCCACCGCCGCCGCCGCGCCGGAAACCACCACCTGCGCCGGATCGTTGTCATTGGCCGCTTCACAGACCTGCCCCGTCGCGCCCGCCGCCTCGGCCGCCAGCGCCTCCACCGCGGCGATATCGAGCCCGAGCACCGCGGCCATGGCGCCTTCGCCCACCGGAACGGCCTCCTGCATGGCGCGGCCGCGCAGGCGCAACAGCCGCGCGGTATCGGCCAGCGAAAGCGCCCCGGCGGCACAAAGCGCCGAATACTCGCCCAGCGAATGGCCCGCGACCATGGCCGCGGCCGTCACCTCCACCCCCTCGGTACGCAGCGCGGCCATGGCGGCCATGGAGGTGGCCATCAGCGCGGGCTGGGCATTGGCGGTCAGCGTGAGCGTCTCGGCCTCCCCCTCCCAGATCAGCGCCGACAGCTTTTCGCCCAGCGCCTCGTCCACCGCGTCGAAGACGGCGCGCGCCTCGGGCCATGTCTCGGCCAGCGCCCGGCCCATGCCGATGGCCTGGGCCCCCTGCCCCGGAAAGATGAATGCCCGCGATGCGTCTGCCACGCCCATGCCTGCCTCCCCGCCCTGATACCGCGTCCGTCCGTCTAGCCGGCCCGACGGCCTGCGTCCAGTGCCGCGCCGGCCGGACGACCGGGCACGAACCGGGCACGAACCGGGCACGAGAAAAGCCGCGCCCGGGCGGGGCGCGGCCCTCTGTCAGGTCCGATCGGGTCGGATCAGCAGTCGGGGCGGACGATCTGCCAGATGCCGACCTCGCCGGTGTCGAGCGTGATGACCGAGGTGCCGGTGGTGCCGCAGGGCGGCGGGTCGGCCCGGAACTGCGTCCCCCACGAGGGGATCTGGCCCGAAGTGGCATGGCCATTCGCCGTCTGGGCGGTGCCGTCGCCTTCGCCGCTCATCTCGAAATTCGCCGGCACCGGGAAGGGCAGGTCATTGGGGCCCAGCCAGTCCGAATGCACCGGACCCGTGTGGTGTTGATGGATCGTGGTGGCCGGGATCGTGAAATCGGGGTTGGTGGGCAGGCCATCGGTCTGGCCACCCGCGCCCGGCCCCGGCAGCGCCGCCGGGTCGTGCAGCCGGTGCACCGTGAAAGAGGCCGTCCAGAAGCCGTTGCCCACATCGAGAATGGCGGTATAGCTCTCGCCGGCCTGCGGCACCTCCATCCGGATGTTCGTGCCCCAGCGAACGTTGTGCGACGCATGCTGCTGGTTGTTCACCGCCTGTGCGGTCGGGTTGCCCGGGCCGGTGACGGTATAGGGCATCTTATAGGGCAGGACGTTGCTCAGATCGACCCAGTCCGAAACCGCGGTGGTGGCCCAGCCGTTGTGATCGATGGTCAGGTCGGGAAAGACGTAGTCCACCTCGACCGGCGGCGAGGATGCGCCGGTGCCGGGCGTGCCGCCCGTGCTGCCCGAGGCGCCGCTGCCCGTCCCGGCGGAGGAGCCGCCGTCAGATCCGCCCTCCGATCCGCCCTGCCCGAGATCGTCCAGGTCGCCCTGGGTGTTGCCGCTGTTGTTGGGATTGTCGGTGCCGGTACCGCCGGGCGTGTCGCCGGCATTGTAGTTCCCGCTGCCCTGTCCGGGGTTGGTACCGTCGCCCAGACCCGAACAGCTGCCGCCCGGCCCGCCGCAGGAATTGCCCTGTCCGGGCACGAAGCCGGCCGCCCCGCCCGACGAATTGTCGCCATAGCCGTCGTCGCCATAGGACGGCGGCAGCGGATCAAGGTAATCTGCGCCACCGCCGGTGCCGGAGGTCGGGGTGCCGCCCTCGGCGTTCTGCCCGCGCGCCAGTTGCGCGACATCCACATTCGACGCGGTAGTGCTGACATTGCTGCCCAGCTGGGTGGAGCCTGTCCCCACATTGACGGCAATCACGAGCCCCAGCACGATGACAGACCCCAGAATCGGCACGTAATCGACGGTGACAGCACCGGATTCGTCCCGGATGAAGGCTTTTCCTTGGTGTTTCATGCTATAACTTCCTTGGCAGCGGAATCGGATTTAACCGATCGCTAACCTCGAAATACGGTTGGGCTTGGGTTCAACTGGGGCGGTTTCGCGGCAAAGATGTCATGATCGTGACCCTTGCACCGCCCCCCGGGCCGGTTGGCCCGGCGTGGCGTTGTGCCCCCAGAACGGGGGCACGCACAGCTTGCCATTGCACCTTGCCCTTGCACGGGGCGGCGCGGCCTGTATAAGGCGGCATCCTTCCGCAGATGATGGAACGGCGCAGTCTCTCGCAGGCGGGACGCGGACAGGATTGCCCCCGCCCCACGAAATGCGCCCCTATGATGATTGGAGTCCGCATGCCGCTTTACGAGCATGTCATGATCGCGCGCCAGGATCTGTCCTCGGCGCAGGCCGAAGGCCTCGTGGATCACTTCACCTCCGTTCTCGCCGATAACGGCGGATCGGTCGTCGCCTCGGAATACTGGGGCGTGAAGACCATGGCCTACAAGATCAACAAGAACCGCAAGGGCCACTATTCCTTTCTGCGCACCGACGCCCCTGCCGGCGCGGTGCAGGAGATGGAGCGCCTGATGCGCCTGCACGACGACGTGATGCGCGTGATGACCGTCAAGGTCGACGCCCATGACGAAGGCCCCTCGGTGCAGATGCAGAAGCGCGACGACCGCGGCGACCGCCGCCGCTGATCCGGTTTCTCAGGAAAGGACGCCAAACCATGGCCAACAAACCGTTTTTTCGCCGTCGCAAGGTCTGCCCCTTCTCGGGCGACAACGCGCCGAAGATCGACTACAAGGATGTGCGGCTGCTGCAGCGCTACATCTCCGAACGCGGCAAGATCGTGCCCTCGCGCATCACCGCCGTATCGTCGCGCAAGCAGCGCGAACTGGCCCGGGCGATCAAGCGCGCGCGCTTTCTCGCGCTGCTGCCCTACGCCGTGAAATAAGGAGAACGCAGATGCAGGTGATCCTTCTCGAACGCGTGGCCAAGCTGGGCCAGATGGGCGATGTCGTCTCGGTCAAGGACGGCTACGCCCGCAACTTCCTGCTGCCGCAGGGCAAGGCGCTGCGGGCCAACGACGGCAATATCGAGCGTTTCGAAGCGCAGAAAGCCCAGCTCGAGGCGCGCAACCTCGAAACGCGCAAGGAGGCCGAGGCCCTCGCCGCACGCATCGACGGAACGAGCCATGTGGTGATTCGCTCCGCCTCCGACGGCGGCGCGCTCTACGGATCGGTCTCGACCCGCGACATCGCCGAGGCGATCAGCGAAGGCGGCATGTCGCTGGACCGTCGCCAGGTGGTGCTGGACGCGCCGATCAAGGCGCTGGGCCTGCATGTGGTGTCGCTGGTGCTGCACCCCGAGGTGACGGCCCAGACCACGATCAACGTCGCCCGCTCGCCCGAAGAGGCCGAACTGCAGGCCTCCGGCAAGACCATTCAGGACGCCGCCGCCGAAGCCGAGGCCGAAGCGGATTTCGAGATCGCGGAGCTGTTCGACGATATCGGCAGCGCCGGCCTCGAAGACGACCCGCGCGACATGGACCCGCGCGACACCGGCACGAGCGAAGACCCGCGCGACGCCGGGTAAGATCCGCTGCGGGCCCCGCCTCGCAGCTTCGCAATACCATCCGGAAAGGGGCCGCGGCGCGGCCCCTTTCCCCGTTCAGGCCTGCTTTTTCA
>SKUV01000145.1 GCA_007129775.1 Paracoccaceae bacterium
CATTGTCCACCCGGTGCGGCAGCGCCACCTGCGGGCCCAGCGCATCCAGATCCAGCGTCACCTCGGCGATGCAGGGGGCGTCGGGGTCGGCGTGCACGGGCTGGCCCGCCGGCGCGTCGCGGGCCCGCAGCCAATCCGCGAGGACGGCATCATGGGGAAAGAGGCCCGCCTTGGCGCCCAGCTCCACCGCCATGTTGGCCAGGACGATGCGGTCGTCCATGTCCAGTGTAGCGATGCCCTCGCCGGCGAACTCCAGCGCCCGATAGGTCGCGCCGTCTGCACCCAGCCGCCGCGCCAGTTCCAGCGCGATGTCCTTGGCTGACACGCGCGGGCGCAGCCGGCCGCGCAGCACGACCCGCAAGGTTGCCGGCACTTCCAGCCACAAATGCCCGGTCATCATGATCCCGGCGAGGTCGGACGAGCCGATGCCGGTGCCGAAGGCGTTCAGCGCCCCGTAGGATGTGGCGTGGGAGTCGGCCCCCACCACCAGGCGGCCGGGGGCAACATGGCCTTCTTCGATCATCAGCTGGTGGCCGATGCCGTCACCCACGTCGAACAGCGCGATGCCGTGGTCCCGGGCGAAGCGGCGGGCCTGTTCCTGCAAGCGCAGTGCATTGGGCCCTGAGCGCAGGCCATAGTGATCCAGCGCAAAGACCAGTTGCCCCGGATCGACGGGGCAGGGTGTGCTGCCCTGCATCTGTGCCAGATAGTCGATGGCCATGGGGACCGAGCCGTCGGTGCCCATGGCGAAATCCGGGCGGCAGATCACGATCTCGCCGGCGGTCACGTCGCGGCCGGTGGCGCGACCGATCAGCTTTTCAGCCAGTGTCCGGGCAGCCAGGGTGGAGGCGGGGGCCATGGTCTTTCCCTTCTGTCAGATGCGATGGGCAATGCGGGGCGTGACGCTGGATATCGGCCCCTGCCGCGACTAAGGTACGGGCGGGAGACAATTACCAGAGGACCGAGAATGCGCGACAGGCCGGAGGATGGCGCCGTCCAACGCAAGGGTTCCACCGCGGTGGAACGCCCGGTGGCAGCGGCCGAGCGCACGCTTCAGATACTCGATGCCTTTGTTGCCACCGACCGCCCTCTTGGGCTGGGCGATCTGGCCGCACGCACCGGCCTCTTCAAGAGCGTGCTCTTCCGCTATCTGATCTCGCTGGAGAAGCTGCGCTATGTGCGCAAGCTGCCCGACGGGACCTACCAGATCGGTACAAAGGTGCTGCAACTGGCCCACAGCTTCGAAATGTCGCTGAACCACCGGCAGACCATCCAGGCAGCCCTGCAACGGCTGGTGGGCGCTACCGGCGAGAGCGCGTTCTTCTATGTGCGCGAGGGCTCGCACCGGTTGTGCCTGCTGGGCGAGGACTCGCCGCAATCGCTGCGGGTGTCGCTGCGCATCGGTGCCTCCAGTCCGCTGGACGACACCTCCATCAGCCAGGTGCTGACGGCGTTCGACGGCGCGCCGCCGCTGGGGCCCGGCTTTGGCGCGGAGATGGTGCGCCACACCATCGGTGTGTTCGACCCGCTGACCGCGTCGATCTCGGCCCCGGTGTTCGACAGGTCGGGCCGATTGTGCGGGGCGCTGTCGGTCTCGGGCCCGGTGCAGCGTTTCGACGTCACGCGTCCCTCCCACCGCGAGGCGATCCGCGCCGAGGCGCAGCACCTCTCGCAGGAGCTGGGCTTTGCCCAGACGCTGGCCGCGCCGGGCTGAACCGCCGCCGCCGAGCCTCATGCCTTGTGCGGGGGATGCGCCCGCTGCATCTGTGGCGAGGCCACGCTGTCATTGATATGGATATCCCAGACGGTCGGCCCGGGGTTGTCGGAAAAGCGCTGGAACAGGCCGGGAAGCACGTCCTGATCGGTGACCATGGCGCCCTCCAGCCCGAACCCGCGGGCGATGCGCCCGAGATCGTCGCGGCCGAAATTGGCCCCCTCCTCGGGCAGGCCGTCGGCGCGCAGCTTGTGGATCTCCGAGCCATAGGCACCGTCGTTGAGTACGCAGACGAGAATATTCAGACCATGGCGGCGGATCGTCTCCAGTTCCTGCACATGCATCAGGAAGCTTCCGTCGCCGTCCATCAGCACGACCGGCGTATCGGGGCGGGCGACCGCGACGCCCATGGCATAGGCCAGTCCGTTGCCAATGGCGCCGAACTCGCGGATGGTATGGAAATGGCGCATGGGCCGGCCAAACATCTGCGCCGAGAAATAGGAACAATGGCCCGAGGAGTTCACGACCTCCCAGGTCTTGGGGATCAGCCGGTCCAGCGCGGCCACGGCCTCGTCGGGGTTGATCAGGCCGGGCGCAGCAAGGTGGCGGCCGGGGGCGGCGGCGTCGCCCTCGACCGCGGCGCGGCGGGTGCCATCGCGCCAACCGGGTGTGGGTGTGGGGTCGGGCAGCAGGTCGCACAGCGCCTCCAGCGTGGCGCGGGCATCGCCCTGCACCGCCAGATCGGTGACCACCGCGCCCTGGTTGATCATCGCCGGGCGCAGGTCGATCTGCAGGACCTTCGCATTGGGATAGAGCTTACCGCCGTCGCGCATGTGCTGCGCCAGCGAGGCACCCACGGCGACGATCAGATCGGCCTCGGCGAAGACCTCGCGCGCCAGCGGCGCGGCAAAGCCGCCGGCGATGCTGATGCAGTCAGGGTCGTCGTGGAACAGCCCCCGCGCCGGCAGGGTGGTGGCCAAGAGCGCCCCGCAGCGTTCGGCCAGCCGCCGGCAGGCCCCGGCGGCATCGGCCCGCTGGGCGCCGCGCCCGCCGATCACCACGATCCGACGGGCCGCGCCGATCATCTCGGCCGCCTGTGCCAGTCGCTCGGGGTCGGGTTGCAACCGGCCCGTGGGCTGCATCAGCGCAGTGGAGGGGGTGTAGTCCGCGGTTTTCTCCCAGGGTTCCTTTTGCAGGTCCATGGGCAGGCCTACCACCACCGGCGTGCGGTCGCGGCGCGCGATCAGGAACGCCTCGCGCATCCGCTGCTCCAGAAGCTTGCGGCTGTGGATGGGCATGTAGCGCGCTCTGGTGGCGGCCACGAAGGGGGCTTGCTCGATTCCCTGGTTGTACCAGGGCGCGTGCATCGGGCTCTCGCCGGCGAACACGACCAGCGGGACGCCGTTGCGCACCGCGGCCGGCAGGGCGGTCATCAGCTGTGTCAGGCCGGGGCCGCAGGTGACCGAGCAGAACCCCACCCCTCCGTCGGCATTGGCAAAGGACATAGCCATGGAGGCCGCCGTATGCTCGTGACGGACATGGATGGTGCGCATGCCGAGACCGGCAAGTTTCTGCGCGAAATGCATGTTGGCGTCGCCAAGGAGCGTGAAATGGGCGCGCACACCCTCTGCAAGGACGATCTCGGCCAGCTTGTCATAGGTCTTCATGGCAGGTCTTTCGTTACATGGGGGATCGGCCCGGCCCCGGCGCGCCGCCGCCGGGCCGCCCCCGGGCCCGGACAAGGCGCACGAGGGGGACCAGCAGCACCAGCAGGATCAGGCCGATGAGGGTCAGGGAGATGGGGCTGGAGGCGATGGCAAGCGTGTCGCCCCGCGCGATGATCAGCGCCAGCCGCAGCTGCTGTTCGGCCATGGGCCCCAGGATCACGCCCAGCACCACCGGCGCCAGCGGAAAGCCCGCTGACTGCATCAGATAGCCCA
>SKUV01000116.1 GCA_007129775.1 Paracoccaceae bacterium
GGCCCCTTAACTTAGAGTCTAACAAAGACTCTAACTCTTGTAGCGGCCTGCGCGCTGGGGAAAACCCTGCCTCGTACCCGCGATCCGGCCCTGAAATGGGCCCTGACCGGACCCTGGCTGGGCCGCCCCCTCGACGGCTTCCGGGGCACAAGCCATGAGCAGGCCGACGGCATACCCCGCACCCGACGCGCCGTTGACCGAGGTCGTGCTGATCTATGAAGAAGGGCGCATTGAGCAATGGATCCGCTTCGGAACCCCGGTTTCCGAACAGCGCATCGACCCGCGCCGCCGCGTCCTGCGCTTCGCACCTGGCAGCGTCTTCGCGGTGAACCGCTGGGCCGCGAATGACTATGGCACGGTGCTGTCGCGGTTTGAGATCCTGCGCGCGCTGCAGCCCGGCGAGGCCTGCCAGACGCTGCCCTATCTGCGCCACGGTGCCGAGCTGCTGCTCGCCATCCACGGCTGGCCCAAGGTCGCGCACCTGCAGCGGATGATCGATGCAATCGAGGCCCTCGGCATCGATGCAAGCCATGTGGCCCCGGACCATTGGCGGCATCTCCACAACCGGCTGACCGTCGGACTGCCTGCCCATCCCTATACACGGCTGCAGCACCGCGCCTGGCTCAAGCGCAAGGCGCTCGGGAGATGATCCGGCGCGCGGTCCCGCTGGTCTGCGGTGCCTTGGCGCTCGCGCTGATCGCTGCGCCGGTGCTGTGGAGCTGGTCGCCGCGCATCCTGTGGAACACGACGCCCAGTGTGCCGGTCGGGCTCTATTGGCTGCACCCGCTCGACCGTGTCGCCATCGGCGATCTGGTCGCCGTCCAGCCGCCCGAGGCGCTGGCCCGCTTCCTTGCCGCGCGCGGGTATCTGCCGGACGGGGTGCCGCTTCTCAAGCATGTCGTGGCCCTCGCACCGACGCAAGTCTGCCGCGAGGGCGATGTGATCCTTGTCGCCGGACAACCGCTCGGCACCGCACAGGCGCAGGACCACCAAGGCCGCGATCTGCCACGCTGGCAGGGCTGCCACCGCCTCGCCGAGGGCGAGGTGTTCCTGATGAACCCCGCTGCGCCCGACAGTCTCGACGGACGGTATTTCGGCGCACTTTCCGTCACCACCCTTACCACGCGACTGCGTCCGATCTGGACGCGCGGTTCAAAGCCCGCGCCGTGAGCTGCATGTCACATCCCCCTCAACCCCAACCGAAAGGACCCCTCCCATGCCCCAGATCGGCGAATTCACCCGCAGCAAATCCGGCTTTGCCGGACATATCCGGACCCTGACCCTCGATCTTGATGTCACCCTCGTGCCCATCGACCCGGGCGAGGCCGAGAACGCTCCGGACCACCGCCTGTTCCACGGCGATGGCGATCTTGCGCGCGAGATCGGCGCGGCCTGGACCCGCAGCGGCGAGAAGGCGGGCGAGTATCTCTCGGTCCTGATCGACGATCCGATGCTTGCCCAGCCGATCCGCGCGAACCTCTTTCGCAACGGCGACAGCTCGGTCTGGTCGCTGCAATGGACCCGCCCGCCCAAGCGCGACGGACGGGACTGACCCATGCCGCGATCATCCCCTTCGCGTGTCACCGCGCTTGCGCTTTCTCTCCTTCCCGGCCTGGTCGTCACCGGACTGCCCACTGCGCCCGCGCTGGCGGAAACCACACCGCCTGCGGGCATAACAGCCCGCGATCCCCATGCCGCAGCCATCGCCGAAGCTTCCGCGCGTTTCGCCATCCCCGAGCCCTGGATCCGTGCCGTGATCGCGGTCGAAAGTGCGGGCAACCCGCGCGCGGTCAGTCCTGCCGGCGCCATGGGGCTGATGCAGGTCATGCCCGGGACCTGGGCCATGCTGCGCGATCAGCACGGGCTCGGCGACGACCCGTTCGATCCGGGCGACAACATCCTCGCCGGCACCGCCTATCTGCGCGCCATGCTGGATCGCTACGGCAACATCGGCGCGATGCTTGCGGCCTACAATGCCGGCCCTGGGCGCTATGACGCCTATCTCGAGACCGGACGCCCGCTGCCAGCCGAGACCCGTGCCTATGTGGCCGCGCTGGCCCCTCGGCTTCACGGCACCGCACCAGCGCCGCGACAGCCACACGCCAGCGATTGGCGCGAGGCCGGGCTCTTCGTCGGCATCCCGGCTGCGGAGCCTCCGCAGGCCGAGGGCGATCCGGACGCGCCCGCGCCGCACCGCGAAACCCTTAGCCCGGCCCCCGCATCGGCGCTCTTCGTGCCGCACGCGGGCGCGGATCTCGCGCCATGAGGCGGATCGCAGAGGCGCGCGCTCTGGCGGGCCATGGTGGGAAAGCGACGGCAGGGCGGGCCGGGAAGGAAAGCGGAAAGGAAGGTGGGCAAGATAAAAGGCCCTGCCACGAATGCCGCAAGTCCCTGACGGGACTGGCGGATTCGCGTGCAGGCCGGTCGGTCGGGTGCGGGAAGGCGGGAATTCTCTCGGAATTTCAATACGCCGACATGCACAGCGGCGCTAGGCAGCCCCCGGCACACCCATTATGACCGAGCGCGACAGCGATTTCCGCATCCGCCCCGGCAAGCCGCGCGACACCCGGGCACCGAGGGCCAAGAGCTTTGTCGATCGCGTCCTGCGCGCCGCCCAGAAAGCGGGCCATGTGTCCCGCACAGCGTCCAGCGGCCCGCGCAGCGCCTCACGCTTCGGCCGTGGCCACAACCGCTTCGGCCGCGCGCGGCTCTTCACGCCCACGCGCCGCGTCGTCGTCGCCGCCCGTATCGCCCGCCATCGCGGTCAGGCCTATCGCGCCGCGCCCCTGCGCACCCACCTGAGCTATCTCCAACGCGACGGCGTCAGCCGCGACGGGGAGCGGGGGCGCTTCTTCGACGCCGGGACCGATCAGGCCGATGGCGCGACCTTCTCCGCCCGTTGCGCCGAGGACCGGCACCATTTCCGCTTCATCATCTCGCCCGAGGATGCCGCCCAGATGGAGGATCTGCGCGGCTTCACCCGCGATCTCGTCACCACGATGGAGGCCGATCTCGGCACCCGCCTCGACTGGGTCGCGGTCGATCACTGGAACACCGACAACCCGCATGTGCATCTGATCGTCCGGGGCGTCGATGATGGCGGCCGCGATCTGGTCATCGCGCGCGACTATATCAGCAGCGGGCTGCGGTCGCGCGCCGAGGATCTGGTCGCGCTGGAACTGGGGCCGAAGCCCGAGCATGAGATCCGCCACGCGCTGGAACGGGAAGTCACGGCCGAGCGCTGGACCCGCCTAGACCGGGAACTCCGCCACCATGCCGATGAGCTGGGCCTGATCGACCTGCGCCCTGAGAAACGCGGGCCGGAGGACCCGCAGCTCCGCCGCCTGATGATCGGCCGCCTGCAGCATCTCCGCAGGCTGGGCCTCGCCGCCGAGGCGCGCACGGGCGAATGGCTGCTCGATGATCGCGCCGAACGTACCCTGCGCGATCTCGGCGAACGCGGCGATATCATCAAGACCATGCACCGGGCTCTCGCCGCGCGCGGGCAGGACCGGGGCTTCAGCGACCTGCGCATCGACCGGGGCGGGCCGGGCGATCCGATCATCGGGCGGCTGGTGGTGACAGGGCTGCATGACGAGCAGACCGGCACCGCCTATGCCGTGATCGACGGCACCGACGGGCGCGCGCA
>SKUV01000322.1 GCA_007129775.1 Paracoccaceae bacterium
CCGCTGCCGCGAGACGACGTGCATTGAGGGCATGGTGGTGTCCGGTGCCGGGCAGATGAACCGTGCGCGCGCATGCGCCGTGGGCCGGGGCCGGGATGTCGGAGGTTCGGTCGTCAAGCAGCAAGCGCAACAGGTCATGGTGGGCGGCATGTGCGATTGGAGAGTGGTGGGCGATCGCCATGCTCACCAAAAATCAAGCGCGTTGAACATTGCCCATCGTGGACGACAGGAGCATGTCACGGGCCGCGGAGCACGATGACGATATTCATATGGACCGGCTTTCAACATCGTTTGGCGCCATGGAGCACGGTGCGATTGCCGGTGGGTCGGTCTCACCCCGCGTTGTTTGCCTTGTTCGGGCCAGTGCCCCCGGCCTGGGCGCAACTCGGCTGGCTCACTGCAGAATGCTCTGGCCCGTAGCGGCCCAGTCTCGGAGAAAGCCTTCGAGGCCAGAACGTGTCAACGGATGCTCGGCGAGCGCCTCGATCACCTTTGGCGGCATCGTCGCTGCGTCTGCCCCGATCAGTGCTGCCATCTGCACATGGTTTGCACTGCGCAACGAGGCGGCAAGGATCTGGGTCTGCAAGTTCGGATAATTGTCATAGACCTGTCGAATATCGTGCAGCAGGTCACACCCAACGAGCCCGATATCATCGAGCCGGCCCACGAAAGGCGACACGAAGGTCGCTCCGGCCTTCGCCGCCAGAAGAGCCTGATTTGCCGTGAAACAGAGCGTCACGTTGGTGCTGCATCCCTCTGCACTCAGGCGCCTGCATGCACGCAGTCCGGCAAGCGTCAAGGGCAGTTTCACACAGATATTCGGCGCGATGGCCCGCAGAACATCGGCTTCGCGCATCATCTGGTCGAATTCGGTGCCCGTCACTTCGGCCGAGACCGGGCCTTCAACACAGACGGCTATCTCGGCAATCACTGCCAGAAAGGACTGACCGCTTTGGGCGATCAGGCTCGGGTTCGTGGTCACACCGTCGATGAGCCCCGCCTCTGCAAGCGTCTCGATGGCAGCAAGATCGGCTGTATCCGCGAATATCTTCATTACCCCTCCTGTTGGTCCATGCCGCAAATCACAAACGGCCCACCCCCTGTTGATGCAGTGTCAGTGTTGCTGCTGTGCTTTTCTCAAGCACGAGACGTGCGTTCCTCAGATCGTTTTCGTGGGTTTTCCGGTAGGCGATTTCATGCGGAAACCCGTATGACAGCCAGCGCGCCATCAGACGCTGCTCGAGTGCGGCCAGTGTCGGTTTCAGGGCGATAGTGGCGTCCAGAAGCTTGCCGACGCCGCACCATGGCGGCTCGGACAAAAGCAGGTAGTTTCCCTCGACCACCAGGATCTCGACATCTGCGACCAGTTTCCGCGCTGCCGGGATGGTGCAATCCTGTTCGCGGTCAAATATGGGGGTGGCGCCGGTTACGCCACTTGGTCGCAGCGCTCGTAGCGTGGCGATGAAGGCCGCGACATCGAAGGTCTGCGGCGCGCCCTTGACGGCGTGCAACCCGGCACGGTCGAGCGTCGCATTGTCCATGTGAAACCCGTCCATTGGCACAAGCGCGGCCTGTTCTGGCCTGACAAGGTTCAGACGTTCCACCAGCTCGGCGGCAAGTGTGGACTTGCCGGAGCCGGGAGGGCCCACGATCCCGATTACCTTGCGGCAGCCGGGGCTGGCCTCTGTTCGGGCGATCATCGCCAGCGCCTCTGCGATATCCTGCTCAAGCTCGGGCATGGTTCAGACCGGTTGCTTCAGTGCGTCCGGCGCCAGCGCGCCTGTCATCAGAGCGACGGCGTCGGACATTCCGCACTCATCCGGCTTGACGACACACAGCCGCTTGCCCAGTCGGTGGATGTGAATCCGGTCCGCGACCTCGAACACATGAGGCATGTTGTGGCTGATCAGGATAATCGGAATGCCGCGCGCCTTGACCGTCAGGATCAGGTCCAGCACCTTGCGGCTTTCCTTGACCCCCAGCGCGGCGGTGGGCTCGTCCATGATGATCACGCGTGACCCGAACGCCGCCGCGCGCGCCACCGCGACCCCCTGCCTTTGCCCGCCCGACAGCGTTTCCACCGTCTGATCGATGCTCTGGATGGTCATCAGGCCGAGCTCGGACAGTTTTTCCCGCGCCATGCGGCGCATCCCGGCCTTGTCCAGCCGTCTCAGAATCTGCCCCGTGAACCCGGGCTTGCGCATTTCGCGGCCCATGAACATGTTGTCGGCGATGGAAAGCGCGGGGGACAGGGCGAGGGTCTGATAGACGGTCTCGATGCCGTGGTCGCGCGCGGCGCTGGGGCTGGAAAACTGCACCGGGCGGTCGTCGAGCGTGATCTCGCCCGCGTCGGGCTGGATCGCGCCCGACAGCGCCTTGATCATGGTGGACTTGCCCGCACCGTTGTCGCCGATCACGGCCAGCACCTCGCCGGGCATCAGGTCGAAATCGCAATGGTCCAGCGCCGTCACCCGGCCATAACGCTTCATCAGACCGCTGGCGGAGAGTATTGGTTTTTCGCTCATAGCGCGGCCTTTCTGATGCGCTGGTCGACCCCGACTGCGACGATGATCAAAAGCCCGATCAGCAGATAGGTCCATTGCACATCCAGCCCCAGCAGGCGAAGCCCGAGTGTGAAGACACCCACAATCAGTGCTCCGAACAATGCGCCCGCGACCGAGCCGCGACCGCCAAAGAGCGAGATGCCCCCGATCACCACGGCGGTAATGGATTCGATATTGGTGAACTGCCCCGCCTGCGGTGAAATGCTGCCGATCCGCCCGATCAGCACCCACCCGGCAAAGGCGCAGATCAGCCCCGCCAGCGCATAGACCGAAATCAGCGTGCGCCGGACGTTCACGCCCGAAAGCTCTGCCGCCTGCGGATCATCGCCCACGGCATAGACATGGCGGCCCCAGGCGGTCTGCGACAGCACATAGGTCAGCCCCGCCACCAGCAGCAGCATGAAGATCACGCCATAGGTGAAGTTCGCCCCGCCGAACGAGATCGTGCGCCCGAAGAACTGCAAGAGCGGCGCCTCGGCAGCGATGATCTGGCTGCGGATGGTCTCGGACCCGGAATAGAGGAAATTCGTCGCCAGCACGATCTGCCACATGCCCAGCGTGACGATGAAGGGCGGCAGTTTCACCACCGCCACCAGATAGCCGCTGATCAACCCGCACAGCAGCCCGCAAAGCAGCCCGCAAAGCACGGCGATTTCCTGCGGCAGGCCCAGATGCACGCTGAACTTGCCCATCACGACCGAGGACAGGATCATCACCGCCCCCACCGACAGATCGATCCCGGCAGTCAGGATCACCAGCGACTGCGCCATGGCGACGATACCGATGATCGCCACCTGTTGCAGGATCAGCGTCAGTGCAAAGGGCGACAGGAAGCGGTCGCCCAGCAGAACGCCGAACATCGCCACCGCCAGCAGCAGCACGAACAGCGGCTCCAACGCGGGCACGGTTTAGATCAGCGCCATCATCCAGGCCCGGAACCCGCCCGGGCCGCCGGAGAACGAGGCGATGGCCTCGGCCGGCGTTGTCGGGACCGTGTCGGCGGCGGCGGCGTCGCCTTCCGGAGGGTGTCCTGTGTCATCGCTCACCTTTTCGGGTCACGGGTGGGGCAGGGTCGCGCGCCG
>SKUV01000330.1 GCA_007129775.1 Paracoccaceae bacterium
GGAGGGCACGCAATGACCAGCCATCGCCTGCCCGAAGGCGGCCGCCTGATCGACCGGAGCAAGCCGGTCAAGTTTCGCTTCAACGGCCGCTGGGTTCAGGGCCATGAGGGCGACACGATCGCCTCGGCGCTTCTCGGCGCGGGGCAGATGCTCATGGGGCGGTCGTTCAAGTATCACCGCCCCCGCGGCCCCGTGGCCGCCGGCGCGGAAGAGCCCAACGCCCTGATGGGGCTGGGCCGCGGCGACCGGTTCGAGCCGAACCAGCGCGCCACCACGACGCCTGTGCGCGACGGGCTGCGGGCCGACAGCCAGAACCACTGGCCCAGTCTGGAACGTGACGTGGGGCAGGTGAATTCGCTTCTATCCCAATTCCTTCCGGCCGGTTTCTACTACAAGACCTTCATCGCCCCGCGCCCGTTCTGGAAACATGTCTACGAGCCGATCATCCGCCGCAGCGCCGGGCTTGGCCGGGCGCCAGACGCGGAAGCGCGCGACCCGGACCGTTATGAGCAGACCTACGCCTTTTGCGACCTGCTGGTGGTGGGTGGCGGCATCGCCGGCCTGC
Organism: Paracoccaceae bacterium; assembly: GCA_007129775.1. GTDB lineage: Bacteria > Pseudomonadota > Alphaproteobacteria > Rhodobacterales > Rhodobacteraceae > Rhodobaculum. The sequence continues at coordinate 566 of SKUV01000330.1, forward strand.
GGGCGGCGCATCTGGCGGGTGCCTCCGGCGCGCGCGTGATTGTGCTGGAGCAGGCGGCCCATTGGGGCGGGCGGGCACCGGCCGACGGTGTGGTGATCGACAATGCACCGGCCGAGGACTGGATCAGCAAAACCCTGCAAGCTGTTGAAGCCATGCCGAATGTGACGCTTTTGCCCAGGACGCAGGGCGCCGGCGTACACGATCACGGCTATGTCCTCGCCTGCGAGGAGAGCGCGAGGGATGACGGCACGGCGCCGCGGCACCGGCTGTGGCGGATCCGGGCGAGGCGAATTCTGACGGCAACCGGCGCGCTGGAGCGGCCGCTCGCTTTCGCCGGCAACGACATCCCCGGGGTGATGTTGTCTTCGGCGATGCGCGACTATGCGGTGAACTGGGGTGTCGCCGCGGGCCGGCGGGTGGTCGTCGTCACCAATAACGACGACGCCTATCGCTCGGTCCTCGTGCTGCATCGCGCGGGGGTGGGCATCGCTGCCGTGGTCGATGCGCGCGACCAGATCGAAGGGGAATTATCCCTTCAGGTCAGGGCACTGGGGGTCGAAATTCACGCAGGTTGCGGCATCGAGCGGGTCCACGGGGGCAGCCGCGTGAAAGGTGTGAGCCTATGCCGGCAGGCGGGCACCGGCGGCGTTGTCACCGGTCGGATCGACTGCGACGCGGTGGCCATGTCGGGCGGCTGGTCGCCGGCGGTGCATCTGTGGTCCCATTGCGGCGGCAAGCTGATCTGGGACAAGGCCGCCGCCGCCTTCCGCCCCGATCCCGATCGGGGCCCGACCGGCGCCGATGGCGCCGTGGTCCTGCGCGCCGCAGGGGCTGCGAACGGCCACGGCTCTGCGCAGGCTGCGCTGCAAGATGCCGATGCAACAGTGAAAATCCTGCTAGAGGAGCTGGGGCACACCGCCCCGCCGCTGCCCGAACCCGAGGTCGTGCAGGTTGCGGAGGCGCCGCTTCTGCCGGTCTGGATGATGCCGGCGCAGGCCGGCCCGAAGCTTCGCGCGAAGATGTTTCTGGATTTCCAGAACGATGTGAAAGTCTCCGACATCCGGCTTGCGGCGCAGGAAGGGTTCCGCAGCGTCGAACACGCCAAACGATACACCACGCTGGGGATGGCGACGGATCAGGGTAAACTGAGCAATATCAACGGGCTCGCCGTTCTTTCGGAGGCTCTGTCCGAAGCGATCCCCGAGGTTGGAACCACCACTTTCCGGCCGCCCTATACCCCCTTTCCCCTCGGCGCTGTCGCGGGCGAGGCGACCGGCACGCTGTTCCAGCCGCTGCGCCGCACGCCGATGGACGCGTGGCACGAGGGCCAGGGTGCCACCTGGGAGCCGGTGGGCCAGTGGCGCCGCCCCTTTGCCTATCCCCGCGATGGCGAGACGGTCGAAGAGGCCGTGGCGCGCGAGGTAAAGAACGCCCGGCAAAGGCTTGGTTTGCTTGACGCATCGACGCTGGGCAAGCTGCTGGTCAGGGGCCCTGACGCGGGCCGGTTCCTCGACATGCTCTACACCAACATGATGTCGACGCTGAAGCCCGGGCGCTGTCGCTATGGGCTGATGTGCAACGAGAACGGCTTTCTGATGGACGATGGTGTGGTGGCGCGGATCGATGACGGGGCGTTTGTGTGCCACACCACCAGCGGCGGGACGGAGCATGTTCACGGCTGGATGGAGGATTGGCTGCAGACCGAATTCTGGGACTGGAGGGTGCATGTCGCCAACCTGACCGAACAATACGCCCAGATCGCCGTGGTCGGCCCGAACGCGAGGAAGATGCTGCAAACTCTTGGTGACATGGACCTTTCCGACGAAGCGCTGCCCTTCATGGGCTGGGCGGACGGAGAGATTGCCGGCCATGGGGTGCGCGTCTATCGCATCTCGTTTTCCGGCGAATTGTCCTTCGAGATCGCGGTGCGGGCGGGCGAAGGGCGCGCGCTCTGGGATCGGCTGGTGGAGGCCGGTGCGCGGTTCGGCGCGATGCCCTACGGCACCGAGGCGCTGCATGTGCTGCGCGCCGAAAAGGGCTTCATCATGATCGGCGACGAGACCGACGGCACGGTCACCCCGCTCGACCTCGGGCTCGGCTGGGCGGTGTCGAAGAAGAAGGATGATTTTCTGGGCCGGCGCGGGATGGAGCGGCCCGCGCTGCGCGATCCCGAACGCTGGCGGCTGGTGGGGCTGGAGACGCTTTGCGGTGGCGTGTTGCCCGATGGCGCCTATGCCGTGACCGACGGGATCAACGACAATCTGCAGCGCGTGACCGAGGGGCGCGTGACCTCCACCTACCACTCGCCCAATCTTGGGCGGGGGATCGCGATGGGGCTGGTGCGGCGGGGGCCGGAGCGGATGGGCGAGGTGCTGCGGTTTCCGGTGGGCTGGGGCCGGGTGATGAAGGCCCGGATCGTTGCGCCGGTTTTTCTGGACGACGACAGGGGGGCTCCGTGATGAGCGGGAATGGCGAGGCGCTGGTGCGCATCACGCCGGCGCCGGCGCGCGGGATGATCGCGCTGCGCGGCGCCCCGGATGGGGGCGGGCTGGCGGCGGCGGTCCGCAAAGCGTCCGGGCTCGATCTGCCGCCGGTGCGACGGGTGACCTTTGGCGCCGAGGGTGCGCGGGCGCTGGCGTGGATGGGGCCGGACGAATTTCTGCTGATGCTGCCGCCGGAGGAAACCGATGCGGCGCTGGCCGGGCTGGAGGCGGCGCTGGCGGGCGACTTCGCGCTGGTGGCCGATGTCTCGGACATGCGCGCGGTCTTCCGGCTGGAGGGCGCGGGCTGGCGCGAGACGCTCGCCAAGCTCTGCCCGGTGGATTTCGCGCCTGCTGCCTTCGGCCCAGGCGATATCCGGCGCAGCCGCGCCGCGCAGGTGGCCGCGGCGGTCTGGTGCGAGGCCGAGGATGTGGCGCATATCGCCTGTTTCCGCTCGGTCGCTGGCTACATGGGCGATCTGCTGGCAAACGCGGCCCGGCCGGGCGGTGCGACGGGCCTTTACGGGCGCGGCTGAGGCCGCGCGCGGCCGGCGCCGCCATCCGGAAGGGGTTGACGCCGGCGCTTGCAGGAC
>SKUV01000155.1 GCA_007129775.1 Paracoccaceae bacterium
CAGCCGGGCGGCGAGCGTGTCGAGCAGACGTTCGCGCGCGGTCCGGATCGCATCGGGGTCGGGCACCTCGCCGGCCTCGGCCAACGCCTGCGCCAGTTCGTCCTCGCCCGGCAGCCGCAGCGCCAGCGCCCGGAACGCCGGGTCCAGCCGGCCGTCGCGCGCCACCTGATCCAGCGCATCGAGGTAATCCGGCCCCGGCGCCGCGCCATCGCGCACCATGCCCAGCAGCACATCGCGCGCCAGCGCCCGCCCGGCCTCCCATTTGCAGAACGGATCGGTGTCATGGGCCAGCAGAAAGGCCCGCCGTTCGGGCGTTTGCGGAAAATCGAGGATCACCGGCGCCGAGAACCCGCGCAGGATCGACGGCACCGGCCGCGCCGGCAGCCCTTCGAACACCAGCGTCCGGCTTTCCTCGTCCAGTTCCACGACCTGCGTCGCCATGATCTCGGAACCTTCGGGGCCCAGCAGCCCCAAAGCCACCGGGATCGGCACCGGCGCCTTGCGCGGCTGGCCCGGGGTGGGCGGCACCTCCTGCCGGAGCGTCAGCGCATAGGTGCCGTCGTTGTTCCATTCCTCGCGCACCCGCAGGCGCGGCGTTCCGGCCTGCGCATACCAGCGCGCGAAGGCCGTCAGGTCGCGCCCCGTCGCCGCCTCGAACACCGCCAGCCAATCCTCGATCGTGCAGGCTTGCCCGTCATGGCGCCGGAAATAGAGATCGAGCGCGCGGTCATAGCCCTCTTCGCCCACCAGCAGGCGCAGCATCCGGATCAGTTCGGCGCCCTTTTCATAGACCGTGGCGGTGTAGAAATTGTTGATCTCGGCATAGCTGTCGGGGCGCACGGGATGGGCCAGCGGGCCGGCATCCTCGCGGAACTGGCGCGCGCGCAGGGTCATCACATCCTCGATCCGCTTGACCGCCGCGCTGCGCATGTCGGCCGAGAACTGCTGGTCGCGAAAGACCGTCAGCCCCTCCTTCAGGCACAGCTGGAACCAGTCGCGGCAGGTGATGCGATTGCCCGTCCAGTTGTGGAAATACTCATGGGCGATGATCCGCTCGATATTGTCGTAATCGGCATCGGTGGCGGTTTCGGGCGAACACAGAACATAGCGCGAGTTGAAGATGTTGAGGCCCTTGTTCTCCATCGCGCCCATGTTGAAATCATCGACCGCCACGACATTGAACACATCGAGGTCGTATTCGCGGCCGTAAACCTGCTCGTCCCACCGCATGGAGCGTTTCAGCGCGTCCATCGCATAGCCGCAGCGCCCCTCGTCGCCCGGCCGCACCCAGATATTGAGCGCGACCTCGCGCCCCGAGGCGGTGGTGAAGCCGTCCGAATGCGCCACCAGATCGCCCGCCACCAGCGCGAACAGATAGGCGGGTTTGGGCCACGGGTCGTGCCATTCGGCCCAGCCCGGACCGCTGGCCCCGGGATTGCCGTTCGACAACAGCACCGGCAGGTCCGATTCGATCCGCACGGTGAAGGGCGCCATCACGTCGGGCCGGTCGGGGTAGTAGGTGATCTTGCGAAACCCCTCGGCCTCGCACTGGGTGCAGAACATGCCTTTGGACATGTAAAGCCCCTCCAGCGCGGTGTTGCCCTCGGGCGCGATCTCCACCTCCGCCTCCCATGTGAAGGGGCCATCGGGCAGCAGGTCGAGCGGCAGTGTCAGGCCCGTGGCATCGGGTGCCACCGGCACCGCCTGACCGTCGATCCGCGCCGACAGCAGGCGCAAATCCTCGCCATCGAGCCGCAGGGGCTGGCGCGGCGCCTCCGGGTTGGGCCGGAACCGGACCCGCGCGGTGACCCGCGTCGCCTTGGGGCGCAGCATAAAGCCCAGCTGCACATCCTCCACCAGCCACGGTGGCGGGGTGTAATCCGACAGGCGGATGGTCTGGGGGGCTGCGTCTTTCATGGGGACCTCTTTGCGCGTTCGGGTGCAAGCTAATGCCTGACCGGCCCGGTGAAAACCCGGCAGCGGCACTAGCGCGGCCGGCGCGTGGCCACCGGCGCGCGGGGTGGCGGAGTTCGGCCTTGCGGTGCAGCAGCGTGCAGAACATAGTAAGAACAAATCCGGCCGCCTCGCCGGGTTTTGACGTCGCTCCGCCCCGCCATAAGTCTCGCCCATGTCCAGCGCACCCGTCCTCCTCTGGTTCAAACGCGATCTGCGCATCGCCGATCACCCGGCGCTGGCGCGTGCGGCGCGGATAGGCCCGGTGCTGCCGGTCTATGTGGCCGAGCCCGATTACTGGGCGCAGCCCGAAGCCTCCGCCCGGCAATGGGAGTTCACCGCCGAATGCCTCGCCGCGCTGCGCGAGGATCTGGCCGCGCTGGGCCAGCCGCTGGTGGTGCGCATGGGCGACGCGGTGGCGGTGCTGGCGCGGCTGGCCACGCAGACCGGGGCACGGCGCATCGTCAGCCACGAGGAAACCGGCACCGGCTGGACCTATGCGCGCGATCTGCGCGTGGCCGACTGGGCGCGCGGCGCTAGCATCGAATGGCTGGAACTGCCGCAATCGGGCGTGGTGCGGCGGCTGAAAGGGCGCGACGGTTGGGCACGGCAGCGCGATGCCTTCATGGCACGGCCACAGGTTGCCCCGCCCGTGGCCCTGCCACCCGTCTCCGGGGTCGCGCCCGGCCCGATCCCCAGCGCCCGTGCGCTGGGTCTTCCGCCCGACCGCTGCCCCCACCGCCAGACCGGCGGGCGGGCGCAGGGGCTGTCGGCGCTGGGCGGGTTTCTGACCGAACGCGGGCAGGGCTATCGCGCGGCCATGTCCTCGCCCCTGACCGGCGAGCGCGCCTGTTCGCGCCTGTCGCCCTATCTGGCGCTGGGCGCCCTGTCGCTGCGCGAGGCCGATCAGGCCGCGAAGGCCCGCGCGGCGGAGCGGCCGGGCGGGGGCTGGGCCGGCAGCGTTGCCTCCTTTCGTTCACGCCTCGCATGGCGCGACCATTTCATCCAGAAACTGGAGGATGCGCCCGATCTGGACCGCCGCTGCCTGCATTCCGCCTATGAGGGGCTGCGCCCGCGCGGCAGCGACAGCGCGCGGCTGGCGGCATGGGTCGCGGGGCAGACGGGGCTCCCCTGGGTCGATGCCTGCATGCGTTACCTCGCCGCCACCGGCTGGCTGAATTTCCGCATGCGCTCCATGGTGATGGCGGTGGCCTCCTATCACCTCTGGCTCGACTGGCGCGACACCGGCCTGCCGCTGGCGCGGATGTTCACAGATTACGAACCGGGCATCCACTGGGCCCAGTGCCAGATGCAATCGGGCACCACCGGCATCAACACGCCGCGCATCTATAACCCCGTCAAGCAGGGCCATGATCAGGACCCGGCGGGCATCTTCACACGGCGCTGGCTGCCTGAACTGGCCGGGGTGCCCGACCGCTATCTTCAGGAGCCGTGGAAATGGCCCGGTGCGGCCGGCCTGCTGGGCCGGCGCTATCCCGAGCCGCTGGTGGATGTGGCCGCCGCCGCACGGGCCGCGCGCGATGCGATCTGGGCCGTGCGCCGCGCCGCCGACCACCGCCCCGAGGCCGCGCGGATCGTCGAGAAACACGCAAGCCGCGCCGACCGCCGCTTCGTCAACGACCGCGCGCGCCGGCCCGCCCGCGGCAGGAAGCC